>CAYYSS010000208.1:0-5516 GCA_964474325.1 uncultured Nitrospirota bacterium | reverse complement strand
TGGGGGGGGTGGGGGGGCCTCCGCTCTTCCGCTCCCTTGCACCTGCCACCGGCATGGCTCTGGGCCTTACCCCCACCCGGGTCGCCGCCGAGCCCTTCGGCCGCCCGGACGGCCTCTTCAGGGGTTTCTACGACGACACCTTCAGGTACGGGAATCCCGTGTTTCCGGAACAGATCCTTTGCCTGGAATTCATGAATTTTCACGACGGACCCTCTCCGCGCTCTTTTTTCTCTCTCGCGCTCTCTGCAATTACTCGGATTGTACCGCAGGGAGTCCGGCAAGAAAACGTAATTCCCGCGGTCTCCAGGGAAATTTTTTTGATTCTCGCGCCCAGCGCCGGAAACCCGCCGTCTGAAAGCAAAATACCGGCCCGATATCGTTAAAGGTAACATATCGTAACATCGGGGTCAATGGATATGCGCCGGAGGCAATGGGCTATGGGCGACAGGCAACAGGGAACGGCAGGGGAACGGCCAACCGCCAACATCTTTTCCCGGCCTCTCCCCGCGCCTGGAGCCCCTCGCCCCTCGCCCTTTATTTATAAAACACGTAATAAAGAAGCGGTACGGCTACCAGGGTCAGGAGGGTGGACACAACGGCACCGAACATCATGGCAATGGCAAGGCCCTGGAAAATCGGATCAAAGAGCATGACAAACGAACCGACCACCACGGCGGCGGCCGTAAGCGCGATCGGCCGGAACCGGACGGCGCCGGCACCGATCAGGGCCTCTTTCAGGTTTCCCGTCCGTTCCCGTTCGTGCCGGATGAAATCAACGAGCAGGATCGAGTTTCTCACGATGATCCCCGAAAGGGCGATAAACCCGATCATGGACGTGGCGGTGAAGAACGCCCCGAAAAGCCAGTGCCCCGGGAGAATGCCGACCAGTGTCAGCGGGATCGGGGCCATGATGACCAGGGGTGTCGTAAAACTCCGGAACCAGGCAACGACAAGTATATAGATGATAATCAGGACCGCGCCGAAAGCGATCCCCAGGTCGCGAAAGACTTCATAGGTGATATGCCACTCTCCGTCCCATTTCATGGCGTAGGTATCCGTTGTGGGCGGTTCGACGGACGAAAACTGCCGCAGGGCATAGCCTTCGGGAAGACGCATCTTCGCAATCTTTTTCTTCATGGTGGAAATGGCATAGACGGGACTTTCTTCCGTACCGGCCACGTCGCCGAGCACATAGACCACGCGTTTGAGATTCTTGTGATAAATGGCCCGCTCCTCGACATCACGACGGACCTCCACGATTTCGGACAGGGCAACGGGTCCTCCCCCCTGCCGGGACGCAACCGTGACCGAGGCAAGCCGTTCCCGGCCGCTGCGATCCCCTTCGCCGAGCCCCACCACGAGTTCCATAGGTTCCCGTTCGCTTTCAACCCGCACAAGCCCGGCCAAGGCGCCGTTCAGGGCCGCACCCAGGGTCTCCGCGGCATCCCGGACGGATACACCGGAGGACGCGGCCTTGGTGCGGTCAACGGCAAACGTCACCCGATCCACGGGCTCCTCCACGAGCCAGTCCACGTCCACCACGCCGGGTGTTTCCTCGAAGATCTTCCGGATACCGTCGGCGATCTCGACCTGGCGTTCGTGATCAGGACCGTATACCTCGGCCACCAGGGTACTTAACACCGGCGGGCCGGGCGGAATCTCCGCTATCTTCACCCGGGCCCCGTACCGGCCCGCAATCGCCTCCACCCGGGGGCGGATCCGTTTTGCGATTGAATGCCCCTGGGCGGCCCGGCGCGACTTGTCCACGAAGTTAACCTGGATATCCGCCGTATGGGGCTCTTGCCGGAGGAAATAATGGCGTACGAGCCCGTTGAAATTATAGGGCCCGGCTGTTCCGGCGTAGATCTGTATATTCGCCACCTCGTTTACGGTCTTCAGATACTCCCCCACGGCCCGGGCGGCCCGGGTCGTATCCTCCAGAGGCGTCCCCTCCGGGGTATCGATGATGATCTGCAGTTCGCTTTTATTATCGAAGGGAAGCATCTTCACCGTCACGGCCCTGATCGGCAGAAGGATCATGCTTCCCGCAAGGAGAAGTCCCACGGCCCCGAGGGCGATCCACCGGTAAAGCGCACGGTCCAGAAGAGGGGTAAGCAGTACGCGGTAAAGCCGGGCGAAACCCGCCGCTTCATTCGTACCCTGCCCCCCGCGGGAAACGTTCCTAAGCACCCGGTACCCGAGCCAAGGTGTAACGACGAACGCCACCGCCAGGGAAAAAAGCATGGCCGCCGAAGCGCCCACGGGAATCGGCCGCATGTAGGGGCCCATGAGTCCCGAGACCGCGGCCATGGGGAGAAGGGCCGCGATCACGGCGAATGTAGCGAGGATCGTGGGGTTGCCCACCTCGTCGACCGCCCTCACGGCGCTCTGCGCCGAGACCCCGTCGAGAATGAACCTCCGGTGGATGTTCTCCACGACGACGATCGCGTCGTCCACCAGAATACCGATGGAAAAAATGAGGGCGAAAAGGGTGACCCGGTTGAGAGTGTAGCCGTAGAGATAGGTCACGAACAGGGTAAGCGCCAGGGTCACCGGCACCGCGACCGCCACGACAAGGGATTCCCGTCGGCCGAGGGCAAGGGCGATCAGGATGATAACCGATACGGTGGCGATCAGCATGTGCTCAAGGAGTTCGTCGGATTTATCCTTTGCCGTCGCGCCGTAGTTTCTCGTCACACTCACCCGGATATCGTCGGGAATCACCCGCCCCTTTAATGCGTCGACACGCCGGAGAATTTCCTCGGCAACCGTCGAGGCATTCGTGCCTTTCTTCTTTGCGACCGTCAGGGTAACCGCCGGGTAGTCCTCCGCCGGGGTAATGTCGGAGGATGAGGCCTGTCCTTCACCCGGGGAATCGTAAGCCGGACCGAGGCCGAAGAAAACGTAGGAGCGGGGCTCGCCGGGTCCGTCGGATATCCGGGCCACATCCCCGAGATAGACGGGCCGTCCTTCGGATACGCCGATTACGACCGAGGCCACGTCACCTGCGGTGCGGAGCGTACTGCCCGTCCGGACGACCACACGGCGGACCCCGTCGGAAAAACTCCCCGACGGCATGATGACGTTGGACGAACGGAGGGAGCCGAGGACCTGCGCGACCGTAAGGCCCCGGGCCTTGAGACCGGCGGGGTCCAGGTCCACCTGGATTCTCCGCGGCTCGCCGCCGATAATCGTGGTCTCGGAGACCTCCCGGATATTCTGTATCTCGTGGGCGGCCTCGACCGCCACGGCACGGAGCGTCGTCCGATCCGCCGTCGCCGACCAGAACGAAAGCGCAAGAATCGGTACATCGTCGATCGAGCGGGGTTTTACCAGAGGCTCCCCGGCGCCGGGAGGGATCATATCCCGGTTCGACATGAGTTTGTTGTAGAGCCTGACAAGACTCCGTTCCACGTCCTCGCCCACATAGAACCGGACCACGGCCATACTCATCCCGGGCATGGACGTGGAATAGACATATTCGACCCCGTCAATTTCCCAGAGTTTCTTTTCCATGGGAGTCGTCACCCGGTCCTCCACCTCCCGGGCCGTTGCCCCCGGGTAGGCCACGAACACATCCATCATGGGGACGATGATCTGGGGTTCTTCCTCCCTGGGTGTTGCAGCAACCGCCAGGAGACCGAGAACGAGGGAGGCGAAAACGAAAAGCGGGGTAAGCTTGGAATCGAGAAAGGCACCGGCTATCCGCCCGGCGATACCGGGGCGGTCGTGGCCCTTCGTCGTATGCGCGTCGGTACCCAAAGCAGTGCCCTGTCAGAGCCCCTTCCGAGACTCGTTCGGTCCGGTACCGGAAGTCCCCCGGCCCATCAGCGCGCCGTCACGCATCTCGTTGATCCGCCCGACGACCACCCGTTCACCGGGATGAAGCCCGGCCAGGACCTGCACCCCCCGACTCCCCGCCCTGCCGGTCCGCACCAGTCGCCAGCGAACCACCTGGTCGGCGCCGACGGTAAATACTCCGGTAAGCTTACCCCGCACAACGAGCGCCTCGGCCGGGACGGTAACCTGCTCGGTAGTTTTAACGGTCACTTCCGCCGTGCCGAAAAGCCCGTCCCGGAGTTTCGGCGTCCAGGCGTCGGGCAACGCGACCTTGACAATAAAGGTCCTGCTCCCGGGCTCCACCTTGGGGACGACCTCTCGTACGGGCACGGTCCCCGAAAGCCCCGCTGATGGAATCGCTACCGGCAGGGAGTCGCCCGCCGAAACCTTCCCGATAAAGCCCTCTTCCACGGGCAGTTCCAGGTAGTAGTCACCCGTGCGGGCGATCTCAAAAAGAGGCTGTCCCGGCGCGGCCATACTGCCCGGATCGGCGTTTCTCCTGAGAACCGTTCCGCCTTCCGGCGCAGTTATCACGGCAAAGGATTCCCAGATCTCCGCCTCCCGGAGGGCCGCCCGGGCCTGCCCCACCGCGGCCTCCGCCGCCTCCACGCCTGCCTTCATCCGGTCGACGGCGGCCGCGGCCGCGCGGGCCCGGGCCCGGACCGTATCCATTTCCTGATCCGTGACCGCCTGGTCGGCGTAGAGCTGTTCGTACCGTACAAGGGTCGCTTGTGCCAGTTCGTTGCCGGATTCCGCCTCGGCCAGGGCCGCCCCTGCCGTGCGAAAGGCCGCCTCGGCCGCCGCAAGCCCCGCGGCCGCCTGCTCGCGCCGGGCCGCAAGTTCGGTATCCGCCAGGCGCGCAAGGACCTGGCCCCGACGGACCTCATCACCCTCGCGCACAAGTATCTCGTCGATCACGGCCATCACCCTGGGGGCAAGCCGGATCGTCTCCCGTATCCGTACCGTGCCCGAGAGCGTCCTGGAGTCCGGAACCGGCACCGCCGTCACCACGACCGTGGGCGCCGAGGGTACCTGGATACGCGAGAGCTCACGTTCACCGGGTTTGATCTTTTCGCCGCACCCCGAGAGCACACCGAACGACACGACCGCCACGAGACCGAGCGCAAGCGGGAAAAACCTTCCGCCCGGGGTCCGCCGTACGACCCTCACCTGCCTGTGGACGGTTTCGTCAGGCGGAGGGGTGCCCGGTGAGCCCGGATAGTCTCCCGCCGCTTTCCGACCGGCTATATCCATCATTGTCTTATCTCCTCCGGTGTCGTCCCGCCTTGGAATTCGGATAACAGAATATCCACGAGTGTCCCGGCGCTGTGCTGAAGCGCTCCCCGCGCAAGATCCCGGGCCCCGACGGCCCGTACCAGGCCGGCCCGGGCCCCGTCCAGGGCTGCCTGTGCCTGGAGCAATGCCGTGAGTGGGTCGAGCCCCGCCTCATACCGCCGCCGGACGATGCGTAGCCCTTCCCGGGCAGCCTCAAGAGATTTCTCCGAAACCCGTTTTATCTCTTCCGCTTCTTCAAGCCTGAACCGGGCCTCCGCCACCTCGAAACGGGCCCTTCGAAGAGCGGCCGATTTGAACTCCCGGGCCGCCGTCAGGAGTTCGACTGCCTTTCGGCGCCGGGCCCGGTCACCGAAACCGCTGAAAAGATCCTCGGAGAGCAC
>CAYYSS010000207.1:0-5568 GCA_964474325.1 uncultured Nitrospirota bacterium | reverse complement strand
CAAAAAAATACGCACGGCCACTACTTTTCCTGAAACGGCGAACGGGTCCGGGCACGGTACCGCAGACGCCACGAAAGGTGAATTCCTGCAACATCACACAGACCGGCGCCCCGGCGCTGTTTCAACCAATAATAACGCCGTGTTGCGGATTTTTTTGAGGCCGCCGGCCCCGTATTTTTTGCAACTGTAAGATAGACACGGATAACAATCTACCCTTACTTACTTCCTTACTTCCCCGGCGGTCCTCAGGCCTTTTCGTAAATAAGCGTATGCCGCTCGCGCCGGGGCGTATACAGGTCCCGCCGGTGAAGCAAAGACTCCGAGTGCCCCACAATGAGCCATCCGCCGGGCTTGAGTCGCCTGAACAGGTGTTCGGCTACCGTATTGACGGCCGCGGTGTTCATGTAAATCAGGACGTTCCGGCAAAAGATCACATCCGCCGACGCCACCGCATCAAGAGGCGGGGGTACGAGGAGGTTTGCCACCGAGAACCGGACCATGGACCTGATTTCATCCCGGACCCGGTACGAATCTCCCCCTTCCCGCAACAGCCAACGGCTGATCCGTTCCTGCGCCGCACCGCGCAGGGAATACGACGGATAGCGACCCGCGCGGGCGAATTCGACAGCGGCCGGATCCACGTCCAGTCCTTCAACCGTCACCTCCCAGCCGCCCCAGAGAAACAGCCCGCTTTCCACAATAGCAACGGCTAGGCTGTAGGCCTCCTCACCGGTCGAGGAACCCGCCGAGACTACGGAGAGGTGCTTTTTCGCCCACCAGCCTTCCCTCTCCCTGATCTCTGCGAGGCGATCCGCGAAAATATCGAAATGAACCGATTCGCGGAAAAAATACGTCTCGTGGTTGGCCATCGCACAGGCCAGGAGACGCAGCTCCCGGACACGCCGGGGATCCGAGAGAAGAAATCCAAGATAGTCCGCCTCCGTACCGCACCCTGTGGCACGAACACGCCGGGTGACAAAGGTCCTCGCCCGCCGCACCCTGGTCGTACTCAGGGTCAGGCCGTATTCTTTCTCCACCAGCCCCCAGATAGCAGAAAAGGCAGAATTATCGACGCGGCTTGAAAAAGACCGGCCCTCACTCTGAAACAGGAAATCTCCTCCTAACGTGGCGTTGGAACCTTAATAAAATAGCGTTTCGCACAAAGAAACTAAAATTTCAATTACCAAGTACCAAGGCATCATAGCCTGCCCGCGCCCCGATGTCAAACCCGTTGGTAACGGTCCCGAAAGCCCTCCGCCCGCGGGTTAACCTGCGCGGAGAGCTCCGGCGGCTGCCGTGGGTCCCGGCGCGATAAAACGGCGTATCTCCTTTATTCTTCCATAGGTGAGGTTCGGCGGGGAATCCCGACCGATGCGAGGTAGATCGCCGTCTCCTCGACCCCGTCAAGTCCCACAACGGCGTTTACGTCGTCATCGAAAAACGCCCCGACAGCGCAGACCCCGAGTCCCAGCGCTTCAGCGGCGAGGTACAGATTCTGGGCCACGTGGCCGGCGTCGAGATAGATATAGCGGTACGCCCGTTCCCGGTATTTCCACGTACAGCGACGGATAACGGCCGACCAGACCATGGTTATCTGGGCCTCAGCCACCATGGACTGGCCGAGGGCGGCCATGGAAAGGGGCCGGGCCGGGTCCTCCCGGCTCAGACACTCGAGTTCAAAGGTATCGGCCCGGAAATGATAGACACCGGGTTCAAGCCCCTTGACGGCCCTGATCGCGCAATAGGTCTCCACTGGATGAAGTGCGCCCGCGGACGGGGCCGTTCGGAAGAGGGTCCGGCCGCGGACCGCGGTGATCCCCTGGCACGCCCAGAGCAGACTCGCCAGGGCCTCAAGCTCAAGGGCCGGCGCGGGGTCGTACAGTCTCCGGGATCGCCTTGTTCCGAGGAGTTCCCAGATCGCCCCGCGGTGTTCCGGCGGGGGAAGCGGGACAATGGCCAGTGGGTCCGGGCAGACTTTTACCGCCTCCGGCCGACTGGCCCGGCCAAGCTTGTGCGAACCCACGGTCTCCGAAGAATATTTCGTCTCTTCCTGAAACCTTCCGCCTATCCCCATCCCCGGCCCGGGTACGTTGGCCACGCCTCCGGCCGCCTATTCGAGGGCCTCGGCCACGCGGCCCACGAGATCTTCCCCGGGACTGAGGGTCTTTTCGCCGGGGGACCAGCGGGCGGGGCAGACCTGGTCGGGATTGGCCCTTACGTGGACGAACGCCTCGCATTTCCGCAGCAGTTCGTCGGCGTTTCGCCCGACATTATAGAAGTTGACTTCCGAACCGACCAATTCCCCGTCGGGGGAGATTATGAAGGTACCCCGCAGGGCAAGCCCCGTTTCCCCGTCGTAGACGCCGAAGAGGCGGGAGACCGTCCCGGTAGGGTCCGCTCCCATTACATACCTGATGTTTTCAAGAAGCTTCTCGTCCCGCTGCCATGCCATGTGGACGAAATGGGTATCCGTGCTCACCGCCACCACGTCGAAATCGAGTTTTTTTAATTCCCCATGGATCCTGGCTAGATCCGCAAGTTCCGTGGGACAGATAAACGTATAATCGGCCGGATAAAAAAACAGAAGTGTCCAGCGTTTTTTCTTCTTCCCGGATGAAAACTTAAACTCACCGAACCGTCCTTTCGCTGGCTCGAAGGTGTTCATGGTAAACCCGGGTACCTTCTGGCCCACACGCAGACCGCAACAAATCGTCGTCTCCATCGTTATCCTCCTTCGTCGTTACACGGGTATGGGAACACGCCGCCTTCCCGGGACTCGGGATGACAAAATTCTACACCCCCTTTTACCCGCTCGGAACGCAAAAGCATACAGGACACACATGGTCCTGTTTAGTGGTACATTAGACCGTTTCCCGAACCCTGTCAAGGATTTTCCTTGCGGTTGCATAAAATACGGGGCCGGCGGCCCCTTTCGCGACAATTCGTTTGCACCAACAGGGTTTTCATGGACGGCCCGACACTTCTTCGTACGGCGGGCGGTCGTTCCGGTAGAGGATCCCCAGAGGGATCTCGTCGCCCCACCGCAGAGCCGTCTCCCGGGCCGAGGACCAATCCCGGGGATCGTACTCGTCCGGCAGTTCCCGGCACCGGGACTCGTACCACCGGTAGGTGTTGACATGGTTAAACGACACGCAGGGCTGAAGAATATCCACCAGGGCAAAACCCGGGTGCAGGACGGCGGCCCGGATGAGATCCGCCAGATGATCCGGACGCCCCACAAACCCCCGGGCGACGAATCCCGCCCGCATGGTCACGGCAACGGCAACAGGGTTAAAGGGCTCCTGTCCCACCCCCGCGGGTTGGGCCTTCGTTACGAACCCGGAATCCGATGTGGGACTCGCCTGCCCTTTCGTAAGCCCGTAGACCTGGTTGTTGTGTACCAGGGCGGTAACGCCGATATTGCGCCGCACCGCCGCGAGAAAATGATTCCCCCCTTCGCCGTACATACACCCGTCGCCGCTCTCGGCGATCACGGTAAGTTTCGGATTCGCCAGTTTTATTCCCGTTGCAAGGGGAAGGGCGCGACCGTGCAGTCCGTTAAATACATTGACATCGAGGTAATGGGGTGTCTTGGCGGCCTGGCCGATACCCGATACGATCACGATCCGGTGGGGTTTCAGATCGGCGGCCGCAAGCCCCGTTTTCAGGGCGGCAAGCAGGGGGTGGTTCCCGCACCCGGGGCACCATGCCGTTTCGTAACTGCCGAAATTTCCCGGCTCAGTCATGACCCACCCCCTCAAAGGCCCGGAGGATAAACTCCGGGGTAAAGGGCAATCCGTCGTAGCGCCGGATATGGTGCTCAATCAAAAATCCGGTCTCCCGATGTACGACACGGGCGAACTGCCCCGTGGCGTTGCCCTCGACACAAATCACCCGTCCGGCGTTTTCCAGAACAGGGAGGATCCGCCGCCGGTCAAGGGGCCACACCTGGGAAAAATGAAGGTTTCCGATCGAAACGCCTTCTTGCCGGAGTTTCTCCGCGGCCTCGAGCACCGCGCCCCTGGTCGAGCCCCACGACACAAACAGGACATCCGGCCGGTCGGGACCGTCGTTTGAAGCGGGAACGATGTTCTCCCTGAGAAGGCGTTCCTTTGCCAGGCGCTTCCCCACCATGCGGGGCCGAATTCCCAGATCTTCGGTAAGGTGGCCGTCCTCCGTGTGCTCGTCACTGTCGGCGACCACGAGCCGTCCCTCGTGCCCCGGAAAAACACGGGGGGAGCGACCCGATTCGGAAAACGCATACCGCCGGTAGGGCCCGCCGCTCATGGGGTCTTCGTCGCCCGCCACCGACGGACAGGCGGAAGGTTCCAAAGGAGCGACGGCGCGAAAGCTGTCGGCGAGAAACTGATCCGTAAGGAGAAAGACCGGCCCCTGGGACACCTCGGCCATCTCGAAAGCCCGCCTGGTAAGACGAAAACAGTCCTCCACCGTACCGGGGGCGAAGATAGCCCGGGGAAATTCCCCGTGGCCCGCATAAAGAACCAGTTCCAGATCACCCTGCTCGGTACGCGTGGGCAGCCCCGTCGCGGGTCCCGGCCGCTGCGCCAGGACGACGACCACGGGGGTTTCCGTCATGGCCGAAAGGCTCACGCCTTCTTCCATAAGGGCAAACCCGCCCCCCGACGTGGTCACCATGGACGGACGCCCGGCGAAGGAAGCACCGATCGCCATATTAATGGCGGCGATCTCGTCTTCCGCCTGCTCGACGATCACGTCTCCCCGGGCCCCCGCGTTGGCGATAATCCCCATGGCCACCGACGTCGACGGGGTCATCGGGTAATAGGACAGGAACCCGAGCCCGGCGGAAAGGGCGCCTCGGGCAATCGCCTCGTTGCCGTGGAGCATGGCCATGCCCGTAAACGGCCCCGTCCCGGGAAGGAGGGGGGCTCCGCCGGCGTTGGTCCTGCACCAGGCGTAGGCTCCGGCCAGGGCCTCCCGATTGGCACGGGCGACACCTGCGTCTTTTTTACCGAATGCCTCCTCGAGCACATCTCCGACCAGGTCTTCGCCCAGGCCCACAAGGCCGGCGGCAATACCCAGGGCCGCGGTATTCATATACCGGGATTGCGCAAGGTCCCCGAGGGGGGCGGGAAAAAGCGTAATGTCGTCCCGGGAGTGTTTCGGCACACCCGCACCCGCGTCAAGAACAACCCTGGCCTTTGCCGCCAGTTCCGACTCGTGGAGCAGAAGGGTCTCCGTGTTCAAGGCGACAAGAAGATCAAAGGTCTCCCGCGGGCACGCCACCGGATGGGTACCGGCGCGCACGGCAAAGGTGTTGTGCCCCCCCCGAATCCGGGACTGGTAGCTCTGGGTCACGCACACGGAAAACCCCGCCCGCACCAGACTCCGGGCCAGCATCTGACCGATCGTGACGAGCCCCTGCCCCGCCTCGCCGCCGACCAGGATATTAACCTCGGTGTTGTTCGTCTCCGATTGCATACGTGCGTACTCTCGCGTACTCCGACGTTACCACTCCCGGTCCCGGCAGTCAACACCGCGGCCGGCGAACTGCTCCCGCCCCCCTTCACGCATCGCCTTTGCCGTAAC
>CAYYSS010000206.1:0-5597 GCA_964474325.1 uncultured Nitrospirota bacterium | reverse complement strand
AGTCACTGGACTGAAGCCCGATGGTAAAGAGGCAATAGGGGGCGTTTCGGGAGACCACGCCCTTACCCATGAACGTACTGAGAACCCCGATCCCGGTCCGCTCGCAGAACGTCCGGAGCTGTTTGGCCGCCAGTTTGCGGACCGCGCCGTTTCCCGCCAGGATGATGGGCCGCCGTGCGTTACGTATGAGTTTCATGGCCTGGTCGACCACCCGGTCGTCGGGCACGGACCGCCGGGGGCGCACGGATCTCAGGGGGGCGTTATCGGCGTTCATGGCCGCGATATCGTCCGCCAGTTCGATATGGCAGGCCCCGGGTTTTTCCAGTTCCGCGAGTTTGAAGGCCTTGCGTACCACCTCGGGGATATTGTTCGGTTCGAGAACCGGCTGGGCCCACTTGGTGATCGGACGGAACATCCCCACCACATTCATGTTCTGGTGGCTCTCCTTGTGCTGGCGCCGGCTGTCGGCCTGGCCCGTGATAACCACGACGGGGGAACGGTCCATATTGGCGTCCGCCACACCGGTAACGAGGTTCGTCGCCCCGGGCCCCAGGGTCCCCATACAGACCGCCGCGCGGCCCGTGAGTCTCCCGTGGACGTCGGCCATGAACGCGGCCCCCTGTTCATGCCGGCAGAGGATAAAACGGATAGGCGAGTCCTCAAGGGCCATGATGAAATGGGCGTTTTCCTCCCCGGGTACGCCGAAAATATAATCGACACCTTCGTTTTCGAGGCACTTTACAAAAAGTTCCGCGGCGTTCACGATGTTCCTGCTTTCTCTCGATATTTCCTGCCGGTTGTATTTCCCGACCGCTCTTCTAGAAGTGTAGAGGAAAGGGGGGGTGTTCGCAAGTAAGGGGGGGACGTGTGCGAAAAAAAAGAGGGCGGCCGCCGGGTTTGCAAAGGCGACTGCCCCGAGAAAACCTTATCCTGATGAAATTAGTCGGATGAACGGCCGCCGCGCCCCCCTCACTTCGCGGCGGCCTGACGCCGTTACCGGTTCAGTACGTCACCAGGTAACAGCACATGTTGTCGTCGAGTACCTTGTCCACCAGATCCCGGGAGACCCCGGTCTCTTTGATCCATTTTTCGGCGAAGCCTTTTTTCCCGGCGCCCGACTTGCACCCGAGTTGATAGACCTGAATCTGTTTGCCGCCGATGGTGATCTTCCTGCCGAGGGCGCTCCTCAGGGGTTGATGCACCGCGCAGAAAGGGCTCACCCCGGCTCCCTCGCCTACACGATAGCTGTTGGTGGCAACCCCCGTTTTGTTGAATTCTTCCGTGAACGAGACGTAGCCGTCCGGGAGTTTATCGTAAACCTGTGTGTAGTTCTTGATCGATCCGGCAAAGGGACAGGCCGGAAGCCCGAAAACCCCGCCGCTTTGGTGAACCGCTTTTCCCTCGACCATGGTGATGGGGTTCGTCCCGTCGTCTATGGCCGCGACGAAATCCTCGAAGTCCGCAAAGTCCATGCCCGGGATACGTTCCGCGGCGGTGAGGGCGTTTCTGATAAGAGAGCCCTTGGCGCTTGCAGGGCCGTTCTGGGCGATCAGGCCGTTTATCATATCGAGAAAACTGATGTGTGAAATATCGAGCAGTGCTTCCGTCATCGTGTTTATCCTCCCTTAAGCCGCTGTTCAGGCAAAGACGGCGCCGACCAGATCCGCCGCGTGTTTTTTCAGTTTCAGGCGGATCATCCCCAAGTTGGCGCTTGTGTCGGCCACGATGACCACGAAGGCCTCGTCGCCTACCGGTGAAAACAGGACCGGTCCCTGTTCGAACTCCATCATATTGAGTACGATATTCCCCTGTCCCAACTGGCGGCCCATGGATTCGGCCGACCCGAACCCCGCCGATGCGATGGCCCCGATCATCTCCGTGTCGATCTGGGATCGGGCACTGCTGTCGAGCAGAAAACCGTCCCGACCCACGAGGCAGGCGGCAAGTACCCCGTCGAGTTTTGTGAAAAGATTTAACGTATTCCGCATTTCGCTCATATCTTCCTCCATGGCGGTAGATTCTATGTCAAGCGTTATTCCGGCGTCCTCATCGGTTTCGTCGCTATGTTCCGCCGGGACCTCGTCCGGGTTGCCGGTGATGGTCAGGGTATCGTCGTCGAAGGCCGCGCATTCCACGTCCAAGAGTTCTTCCCCGACCACGAGTTCGGTTTCGGCCGGACGGCCGTTATAGGCCTCCATGAGAAGCGATCCGAGGCCTTTGCCGACCTGGTCGTCGGTGCGGGGGCATCCGGGGCGAACGTCGATAACCGCCTCGTTCCAGCGTATGATCTCAAGGGCCGCCTCCGCCCCCGCGAGAACACCGCACTCCGCGCCCACGACCCTGCCTTCCCGAAAAAAGAGCCGGCCCCTTTTGCCTTTGAATTCGGCGTTCAGGGTGATGGTCCGCTTCTCCATTTCCACCAGTTGAAGGAAGGCCGGGAGGAGAACCCCGTGGATGCGCCGGTCGCCGTTTTCCTTGAGCGCGCCCAGGATGGCCGCAACCAGTTCGTGGAAATCGATGGGTTTCTCGAGACAATCGCAGAGCCCCATCTGCGTGAGGCGCCGCCGTGCCTCCTCCGTGGCGTGGGCGGTCATGACGATGACCGGAACCTTGGATCCGTACCGGTTTAATTGAGCCAGAAGGGAAAAACCATCCATGACCGGCATCTTTAAATCGGTGACGAGGACACTTACGGGGATTGACCGGAGGGTTTCGAGGGCCTCCTTGCCGTTAGATGCCGTGAGGGTGCTGAACTCTTCCGAGAATTCGGTAAGGGCGTCCGCGAGACTCAGTCGAAAAGCATTGTCGTCGTCTACGATAAGTACGTTCCGCTTCATGCGCCTCTAAAGAGCAACCTCTGTGCCAATCGAGCGTTCTCGTTGTATCTGTTTGTAAATTAAAGGTTATTGGGAGAGAAGGCGAGGGGTGGCAGGGCGCTGCGGTTCAAAACGACCGGGTCATAATGAGCCCGCGGGTCATTTTGAACCGGCGAGGCCGTACCGCTTGATCTTGCGCTTTACGGTCGAAAGCGAGATCTCGAGGGCCCGGGCCGTGCGGGCGAGATTCCCGGCATAATGCCGTAATGTTCGACGGAGGTGTTCCCGCTCCACCTGCTCGAGGGTCAAGGGAGAGCCGTCGGAGGGGTCAAAAAAGGTCCGGGGGGCTTCGCCTTCGGTATCGGGGGTTGTGTGGATGAACGCCGAGGGCCTGAAGTCCGTGCCTTGGTTTGCGATGACGCATCGCTCCAGCACGTTTCTCAATTCGCGGATATTGCCCGGCCATGGGTATGACGCCAGTTTCCGGGCTTCATCCGTGCTGATCGAGCAATCGCGACCCGGAGCCAGATCACGGAGCAATTGCCGGGCGAGGTCCCCGATGTCGTCTTTTCGTTCCCGCAGGGGAGGGACATGGATCCTGAGAACACCGAGCCGGTAATAAAGATCACGCCGGAACGCCCCGGCCTCCACCGCTTTTTCGATATCCACGTTGGTGGCGGCAATTATACGGACGTCGACGGTCCGTGGCGCGCGCCCGCCGAGGCGCCGTACCTCGCCCGTATCGAGTACGCCGAGGAGTTTCGCCTGGAGCTGAAGGGGCATTTCTCCAATCTCGTCGAGCAAAAGGGTGCCCCCGTCGGCCAGTTCGAAAATACCGGGCCGGTTTTCGTCCGCACCGGTAAACGCCCCTCGGTCGTGCCCGAAGAGTTCCGATTCGATCAGATCCGCCGGCAGGGCCGCGCAATTGATATCGATAAACGGGGCTCCGGACCGGGGGCCGGTCCGGTGAATCTCCCGGGCGATCCGGCTCTTGCCCGTACCGGTCTCGCCGGTGAGCAGGGCCGGGGCGTCCGTGCCGGCGGCCGTCCGGATGGATTCGGCCACACCTCGGAGGCCGCCGTCGATCCCCACAAGATCCGTATCGGAAAACGTCCGGGTGTTTTCATATTTGCCTACCGCGGCGTTTCGTTCCAGCTCCAGCGCCTGAAGGGCCCGGTTAACGGCAAGTTCCATTTCCGCGGGTTCGACCGGTTTCGAAAGGTAGTCGTAGGCCCCCGCCCGAACCGCCTTTACGGCGTGATCGAAACTCGGCGCCGCCGTGACGAAGATGATTTTTATGCCTTCACGGCGGGTGTTGAGTTCTTCGCAGAGGGCGTGGCCTTCCGCGTCGGGAAGATGCTGGTCCAGAAGCAACACGTCCACGGGTGTTGATTCCACGACGGACCGGGTCTCTTCCGCGGAATAAGCCGTGAGGGTTCTGATGCCCGCACCGGCCAGATATTCGGCGGCCGAGTCGCAAAAAAGCCGGTCGTCGTCCACGATAAGAACGGTTTTTCGGTTAGCCACGGGACGGACTGCGTAAAGGCAAGGTAATGGTAACGGTGGTGCCGCGGCCGACCGCGCTTTCCAATTCGATCGTGCCGGCCATACCCACGATCAACTTACGGGCGATGGCCATTCCCAGACCGGTTCCGTCGGGTTTCGTGGTAATAAAGGGTTGAAATACCCGCTCCCGGGCCTCTTCGTCCATTCCCGAGCCGTTGTCCGAAACCGTAATGATCGCCCGGTCCGGCCCGGACGTAAGTTGTAACGTCAGGCGGGGTGTCGTCGTATCGTTCAGGGCGTCCATGGCGTTCGTGATCAGATTGATCATCACCTGTTTGAGCGCCCGCGGATCAAACCAGGCGGTCTTGAGGTCCGGGTCGATGCGTATCGAAAATTCAATCCCCCGACTCCGCAGGTCTCGGGCCGCCACGGCCGCGAGGCGCTTTATGAATTCCCGGACGTCCACTTCATCGGGATTCGGGTTCTCGTACATATTGAAGTTTTTCAGGGCCTTCAAGAGATATTCGGCGCGTTCTATCTCAGCGAGGGCCCGGTCTACGTATTCTTCGATTTTTTCAGGCGCCGCGGACCGACCGTTGCGTTTGAGAAGATGAAGAGTCATCTTCACTGCATTGATGGGGTTTCCCAGTTCGTGGCGTACACCCGAGAAAATATACCCCGTGTTGTTCATAATCGTCGTCGCTTCGGCGATCGAACAGAGCCGTTCCCGTTCGGTAACATCCCTGAGATAGATCCAGAACGTGCCTTTCTCCACCTTATAGGCCGTGTAGCCGATTATCCGCAGTCCCAGACGGAGGCGGCGGGAAATCTCGGACCCGGGGACGTTTTCGAAATCGTCATGGATTTCTTTGATGAGAAGATCGTAAAGACCCTGGAAATCAAAGGGCTTGAGGGTGTCCTGGAATATCTCGCAGGCGCTTCGGTTCTGGTAAAAGACTCGGCCGAGGCTCGTGTCCATACCGATCATGGCGACCGAGATGGTCTCGAAAATCCGCGCGTAAAGGCAGGTGCCGTCGCACCGGAGTACGCCGATCGGGCAGTTCCTGCCCGGACTGCACCCCACGTCATCCCCCGAATCGACGGCGTAGGCCGAAGTTTCGCGTGGTGTGACGTTTGTTTCCGTTTCTTCTTCCGGGTACTGCATCGGTTCGTTTAAACGTTTTATCGGGCAGTATCGGCGTTGTTCTCGCCCGGCTGTGCGGCACGAAAAGATTACCCCGACTGAGGGGGGGCGGGTCAAGGGGGGAACGGGCC
>CAYYSS010000205.1:0-5631 GCA_964474325.1 uncultured Nitrospirota bacterium | reverse complement strand
CCCGGAGGTACCCCACCCGTCCCCGATCTTTGTCCAGCGCGACAACCGAGCCCTCATCTCCCACAGCCCGGGCAAGGACCGCCGTTTTACCGCCCGGCGCCGCACACACATCCAGTACCCGGGAGCCGGGCGACGCGCCCGAAAGTTCCGCGACCAATTGCGAAGCCTCATCCTGAACCTGGCACTCACGCCAGAACCGGCCGGGTATGGCGGACACGGGCGTGGCCTCGTCGAAAACAATCCCCCGTTCGGCCCATAGCGTTCCGCGGCAGTCGAACCCCGTTTCGGTTCGGATTGCGGCCGCCAGTGCATCTCGATCGACCGGGCCCGAGGCGCGGATTACAAGGGGGGGACGGGCGTTTGAGGCCTCGAGGAGGTTCTCCGTTTCCGCCGCGCCGAAACGGGCGAGCCAGCGGGAAACCAGCCAGCGGGGGAATGAATGCTTATGGGCGAGCCGGTCGGCTTCGGTGCGGGGCTCGGCCGACAGGGGTGCGCCGGCGTCCCGCTTGCGGATCAGGTTCCGAAGAACACCGTTGGTCATCTTGGCGAGGGCGGGCCGTCCTACGGTACGCACGAGCCCCACGGCCTCGTTTACCGCGGCGTGGTCGGGAACCCGCTCGAGAAAGAGAATCTGATACGCCCCGATCCTGAGATTGTTTCGAACGAGGGGCGAAAGATGTTCAAGAGGCCGGATAAGAAGGGTGTCGAGGGCGTCGTCGATACGCACGCGCCAGCGGACCGTACCCTGACACAGCTCCATGGCCAGGCCGCGGTCCAGAGCGCTGAGTCGCGTGAACTCGTGGAGAGGATGGCCGAAGGGGTCGATCCGCCGTCCGTCCGACTCCCCGAGAAGGTCCGTCACTGCATAGAGTGCGGCCTCCCGGGGGTTTTCGGTCAGGACATCACGTGCCCGCATCGGCGGTGAAAAAACGAATGGCGTCCCGCACCCGGTCCAGATCAACCCTCGTGTTGAAACAAGGGCCGAAGGGGCGGTCGTTCAAGACCCCGAGGACCGGCAGGGGGTAGGTGTCACTGATCCCGCTTGAAAGATCCCGCTCGCAGGCAACCGCCACAATGGCCTGGGGTTTCGTCTCAACCACGACCCGGCGCGCCAGGGTGCCGCCCGTGGCGACGTAGAGATCCAGATCGAACTCTTCGGCGACCCCGATCAGGTCCTTGATCCCGCATTTCCCGCACCGGGCGCAGTTTTGGATGTTCGACGTGATCCGGATCGTACATTTGTCCTGCTGAAGGCAGTGGGGAAGCAGGATCAGGATGCGCTCCGCCCGCCCCTTGAACGATGCCCGGACAAAACGGTTGTTGACCCGAATAAGAAACTGCTGAAGCCGTTCCCGGGGGACCCGGAAGACCCGGGCGAAGGGATAGAGGATGGGAAAGGCCGCCTTGAGAAAAATCCCTCTTAACAGCGAGAGCATCAGGCATCCCCCCACGCGTCCCCCGGGGAGACCCTGCGGCCCCGCAGAAAGTCTTCCGCGGTCATGGATCGCTTCCCGGCGGGCTGAAGTTCGCGAATCGAAAGCAGGGTTCCGCATCCGGCGGAGATAAGAAGACCCGATTCTGCGACCGAAGCCACGCGTCCCGGGTCGGGGAGCCGTGGGCCGCCGTCTCCGGCTTCGGCCACGTCGGCGGAAAGGACCCGCAGGGGACCCGATGGTGTTGTGGTCCGGGCACCGGGCCGCGGGGCGAGGGCTCGAATCTGGTTCCGGATCCGTTCCGCGGGCTGGGACCAGTCGATAACGGTTTCCTCGGTGCGGATCATGGGCGCCAGGGTTCCTTCCGTCGGCTGGGGCGTGGCGGTAAGATTCCCCGCCCGAAGACGGGCGAGACCTTCAGACAGCACGTGACCTCCGAGATCCGCCAATTTCTCCATAAGGGTCCCGCCGGTATCCGCCGGATCGATAGGAACGCGTTTCACGAGAAGGATCGGCCCCGTATCGAGACCTTCGTCCATCTTCATGAGGGAAATGCCGGTCTCGACCTCTCCTTCCCAGATTGCCCTCTGGATCGGCGCCGCACCGCGAAAGCGGGGAAGAAGCGATGCATGGAGATTCCAGCACCCGTATGGAGGCAGCGCAAGGATCTCGGGGGGAATGATCCGACCGAACGCGGCCGTGACGATAAGATCCGGCCCGATATCCTGAAGCCGTTCAAGGAACCAGGGCTCCCTCATCTTCTCGGGTTGCACGATCTCGATACCCGTTTCCAGGGCAAAGCGCTTGACCGGCGGCGGCAGGACCTTCCGCCCCCTCCCCCGGGGACGGTCCGGCCGGACGACGACCATGGCGACCCGGGTCTCGGCCGCAAGAGTCTTCAGGATGGGTACCGCGAATTCCGGTGTTCCGAAGAAGACCGTTTTATACTTTTTCAAGGGTTTTCCGGTAGGCCCGTTTGAAACGTTCTTTCTTGACCATCCCGAGATGGTCGACAAAAAGCACTCCGTTAAGATGGTCGATTTCGTGCTGCAAGGCGCGCCCCAATAGTTCCGTACCTTCCACTTCGTCAGTCGTGCCGTCAATACCCTGGAACCGCACCTTCACCCATTCGTAGCGGGGAATCTCGGCGACGAACTCAGGAACCGAGAGACACCCTTCCTCCGAGAGAATCCTGCCGTCGTGCTCGATGATCTCCGGGTTGATCAGGATCCGAAGGGCGTCTTCTTCCTCACCCACGGAGGTATCGATCACGCACACCCTCAGCGAAATACCCACCTGGGGCGCCGCAAGCCCTACTCCCGGAGCCTCGTACATGGTCTCGATCATATCGTCGACAAGAGCAATCAGGTCGTCGTCGAAGATGGTTACGGGCTGGGCCCGACGCCTCAGTACGGGATCCGGATACGTATATATGGTACGAACTGCCATTAAAAATATTACCATGCCCCGGAAAACCGTCGCAATCCGACGCCCCCCCGCCGCCGGCCGGGACGCTCCGGCAGGATCCCTTATCAGTGCGACGTTCTTTTGACCGAAAACCGGGGAGCTTCTATGGACTCGTGTCGGCACACCGGGCACCGGCCGGGCTTCGTGAGGCGCTCCCGCTTCCGGAACACGAACCCGCATCCCCGGCACCGGGCGGGTTCCGTCCGGAGGGCCGTCCCGTGGCGGGCCGCGGTCTTCCGGATGTGTTCCAGGTGCTCGACAACCTGTTTTTCCGGAAGATGGACAAAGCCGGAAATCTCTTTTGCCGTAAGTGGTTCTCCTTCGAGTACCGCCGAGATCGCCCGGCGGGCGGTTTCGGTTCTTCCGGGCGGTATCCGTTCGGGGCGGGCCGTTCGTTTCATGGATACAGCTTAGCAGAGTCCCCTGTTTTTCCCGGGCCGGGCTTGGCGTCGTGCGGGGGAACGGGCTAGAGTTCAAACCACGGCCGCGGTTACGAAGACGAATCCCGGGGGAGGTATCATGGCAGGCAGCAATTTCGTTTCAGGACAGGTCCGCTTTGTTCTCGTCGTATTTCTGGTGCCCGCGGAGCCCCCGGGCGGTGTCAACGGCAGCGGCCACCTTCATGGCCGATCCGGTCGCTACGACGCTGGCCCCGACTTCCATCGGCGAGACCTTCGCCGTGCTGCGCGGCACGGTAAACCCCATGGGATCCCCCACGTCGGCCTGGTTCGCCTACGGCACCACGACGAATTACGGCACCTCGACGTTGACATCCGCCTGTTCCGGTGCTATTGGTTAGGAAAGGCGCGGGCGGCGCCGAGCGGTAGGAACCGAATGACGTTCTCAACCTTTTCAGATGCAGAAAACCAGTCAGCAGAGAGCCGGAAAGGAGTACGGCGGTGAATAAATCAATCAAAATCCTTGCCGGGTTGATGATCCTCCTGCTCGTGGCGGTGGGCGGGTTTACGGCGTTCGTAAAGTTCTACCTGACCGAAGAACGGCTGAAGGCCATTATCATACCCCAGGCGGAATCCGCACTCGGCAGAGACGTGTCTATCGGTAGCATCAAGGTGAGTCTTTTCTCGGGTATTACGGTAAACGATTTCCTGGTGAAGGAGAAAAACGGTACCGACGATTTCATCCGGTCGAAAGCCTTCGTCCTTCGCTACAACCTGGCCCCCCTTCTCAGCGGGAGCCTCGAGATCAGCGAGCTTCGTCTGGACCGGCCCTTTATCCGTATCGAACGGGATAAGGGAGGCCGGTTCAATTTTGAAACACTTGCGGTGCTTGCCGAAGAAAAAACGCCACCCGATGCGGATACCGCGCCGGCCAAAGCCGCTCTGCCCGTGGCCCTCACGCTGGAAAGCATCCGGATAAACGGAGCGCGGCTGGAAGTACGGGACGCCCTCGGAGAAATCCCGGAAATCGACGGCAGTGCGGATCTTTCCCTCAGAGTGGATCTTGCGAAAGACCTGGCGAGCCTCACCTACAGCGGGACCCTCGGTTTTTCGGTGGACGCGCGGCACGGCGGACTTTCTCCCCGGGCCCGGGGAGAGGCGACGTTTGATGCGAAGGTCATCGAGTATACGGCGGTCCTGTCGCTGGACGACCAGGTGCTTACGGCCAGCGGTCGGATCGACGGCTACCGGAAAACCCCGTCCGTCGTTCTGGATATTTCCAGTAAGGCCCTGAGTATCGACCGCCTCCTTGCCTTGGCGGACGCCTTGCCGAAAGGAACACCCGGTGAACAACCGACGGAGAAGAAATCCGCCGGAAGCACGGCCTCCACACCCGGCGGGGCGGTACCCGAGGGTTTCGCCATCGGAGGCACGGTAGCCGTCGAAAAGACTACCTTTAAGGACCTTGCGATTCTTGACTTCGGACTCGATTATTCGCTTCGTAAAGGAATCCTCACGGTCAACAACCTCAAGGCCCGGGCGGCGGAAGGTACTGTTTCCTGGGCCGCCGAGGCCGATCTTACGAAAACCGAGCCGCCGTTTAAGGGTTCCCTGACCGTGGAGGGCGTAACCCTTGCAATAATCGTCGAGGGGGTGGGCCCGAAGAGAGCCCACGGAACCCTGGACGGCACGGGAAACGGTACGTTTGACTTCAGCGGAAGCGGAACGTCCTGGCCGCGCCTCCGGAAGACCCTTAACCTCACAGGGAACTACGAGATCAAACAACTCACCATACGCGCACCCGTTACCGAAACCGTGGCAACGCTCCTCGGGATACCGGAACTCAGGGAGACCACCTTCGACGACGCCACGGGAAACGTGCGAGTGGAAAACGGGACCCTTTATCTCAAGTCCGCCATGCACGGCACGGACGTGAGCGCGGACACCGCGGGAACCATCGGACTTGACGGAAAACTCGATCTCCCGGTAAAGCTCCGGATCTCCGAGGGATTGGGTAAAAAGATCAAGAAAAAGGCCACGGTTGCGAAATACGTGATCAACGACACGGGCGAGACCGTCCTGGACATGAAAATCACGGGGACCCTCTCAAACCCCCGGCCCGGTCTCGATGAAAAGGCGGTCCAAAAGAAAGTGGAAGAAAAGATTACCGATGCGGCAATAGAAAAGCTCGACGAGATATTGACCAAAGACGACAACAACGAAAACGGCGACCGGAAACCCCACCCCGCAACGGAACTGTTAAAAGGTATTTTCGGAAAATAATCCTTAACGTTGCAAAAGATTCTTGGAGAAGGGGCCGGCGGGATCAAAAA
>CAYYSS010000204.1:0-5637 GCA_964474325.1 uncultured Nitrospirota bacterium | reverse complement strand
TGTGGGGGGGGTGGGGCCCCCCCCCTCCCCTACCAGCCGCTCTTCCGGCTTTCGGGAGAGGACGTTGGGCGGCCCGCTCGTACCGGCTCGCCGATCCGCCCGAGGTCATGTGGTAGAGGCCGTAGGCCTCGGTCGTCGTAAGATCGAAAACCGCCTCGGCCAGGTCCGGGGCGTAGGAGGGCCGAGAGACCTGATCGGTGACGATTCTGAGTTCTTCTCTTGTTTCGGCCCACGCCAGGACCCGCGCAGGAAAATTTCTTTTACCGCCGGGCCCGAAGACCCAGCTAACCCGGATCAGGAAGAAACGATCCGACAGGTCCCGAACGTAATGCTCGCCCAGGAGTTTGCTTTCCCCATATCGCTGTATGGGTTGCGGTCGGTCCCCGATGGTATAGGCACGATCCCCGTCCCCGGGAAAAACGTAATCCGTACTGAAATGGACCAATGTCGCACCCGCTTCCCGTGCCGCAAGGGCCAGATTCCTCACGCCGAGGCCGTTTACGGAGAACGCCGTCCGCCACTCGGTCTCGGCCCTGTCGACCTCGTTATAGGCGGCGGCATTCACAACCAGCGCCGGTCGGACGGAGCGAACGGCGTCACGCACGGCCCCCAGATCGCAGATATCGAGATCCTTCCTGAGAAAGGCACTGACGTCGGCTCCCCGTCGCCCGAAAACCCGGCACAGTTCTATGCCGAGCTGGCCGCCGGCCCCGGCTATAAACACCCTCACGGTTCGATCCCGTAAGGAGAATCCGGATCGTCTTCGTAGCGGACTTCGTCGACGGGATCCTTCCTGCCTTCCCCCCCGTAGAGACGGTTGGGAAAGTTCAGAACGAACCCGTCGCCGGTACCGATGTTTTTGTAGGCATGGACCACGCCCGGGGGAATCACCACGATCCGGGGATTGTCCTGACCGGCCTCAAAGACCATACGGCGCCCCTTGGTGACGGATTCCTCCCGGCTGTCCCACAGGAAGACCCGAAACACGGACGGGCCGAAGAACCCGAAGATATCCGTCTGGTCTTCATGGGCGTGGGGTCCCCGGGCAATTCCCGGATGGGTCATGGAGATATACGACATGGCGGGAAGGAGATCGGCGTCCGCCGTGTCCCGTCGGAATATCTCGGCAAGCCATCCCCGCCCGTCACGATGCACGGCAGGCTCCCGCACGACAACACCTTCAATGTCCTCATCAATCCAGTTCATAAACGTTAAGGTCCGCGCACCCGGCGGAACGCCCCGGGCCTCGGATAAGGCGGCCGCGCGGTCCGCCGGACAGGACAGTATAGTAAGGCTCGGCGTCTTTCCTCAACCGAGCCCCCAAGAGGGACGACACCGGCGCCCGGTTTTATGTATCCTAATCCTGGACCACGCACTGCGCCGGTTCTCAAAATCGATCAAAACCGGGGGGAGCGATTTATGAAAGGGATTATCCTGGCGGGAGGGGCGGGAACGCGACTTTATCCGATCACCCGGGTTGTAAGCAAACAGCTCCTGCCGGTCTACGACAAGCCCATGGTCTACTATCCGCTTTCGGTGCTGATGCTCGCCGGTATACGGGATATCCTTATTATCTCCACACCCCACGACCTGCCCCTTTTCGAAGAACTCCTCGGAGACGGCACTTCAATCGGTCTCAGGATCGCCTACAAGGAACAGCCCCGCCCGGAAGGCCTGGCACAGGCCTTCCTTCTCGGTGAAGACTTCATCGGTTCCGATACCGTCTGCCTGATCCTCGGCGACAATATCTTTTATGGACACGGGCTTAAGGAAATCCTTCGGCAGGCCGCCCGACTGACCCGCGGGGGCACGATATTCGGGTATCCGGTGCGGGACCCCCAGCGGTACGGCGTGGTGGAATTCGACGCCTCGGGCCGGGTCCTCGGCATCGAAGAAAAACCTTCGGCGCCCCGTTCGAAATACGCCGTTCCGGGGCTTTATTTCTACGACAACCAGGTCATCGAGATCGCCCGGGGGCTCAAACCCTCACCGCGGGGAGAACTGGAGATAACCGATCTCAACCTGGAGTACCTGCGCCGCGGTCAACTGAAGGTCGAACTCCTGGGACGGGGCTTCGCCTGGCTCGATACCGGCACCCACGAATCCCTGCAACAGGCCTCCAGTTACGTCCAGGCTATCCAGGAGCGCCAGGGGCTCAAGATCGCGTGTATCGAGGAGATCGCCTTCAGTCTCGGGTATATCGACAGCGACCAATTGCGGTCGCTGGCCAACGATATGACGAACAACGGCTACGGCCAGTATCTCATGGAGGCGGCAGGTCAACCTTAACCCCTTGGTTCCGATGGGCTCTGTCCTCTGTCGTCTGATGTCGGACCTGATCACCAGTAATGGGGTTGGGCCGAAAGTGCTTTCAGCAGTCCCCGGGGCAGACGGGAACCCAGACGGCCGATCCGAAACCCGGCGTAACGCACACACGCATCGCACGCCGCCACGGGAAGCCAACATGTCTTGCCGTTTTCGAGAAGCCACGTGACCTCCCGACGGAGAAAGCGGAGCCCCTCTCCGCCCGTGCCCTTAAGCCGCCTCAGGCCGGGGTGGGAAGAAAAGAATACTCCGATGTCGACATAGCGCCGGAACCGCCCGCGCAACCCGCGACTGTGGCTGTGATAAACGACGGCGCCCGGCCGATAGGCGATCGTCCCTCCGGAATCGAGCAGGCGGTACGCAAACTCCATGTCTTCGTTGGTGAGGATCGGGGATTCGAACCCGCCCAGCCGTTCGAAGGCCCCTCGTGTGACCGCGCTCGCCGTATTCGAAAAGAAGCACGCCCGCACACCCTGCACGGCCAGGTCTGCCCCGGTGCGGACGGAAGATTCCGGAGGGTAGTTGAAAAACCGGGAAAAGGCCTCGATGGGATCGGCGCCGGGAGCCGCCATCTGCCGGCCGTAGGCCGCGTCCGCCTCCCCCGGCTTGCCAAGCCCCCCGGTGAGTTGCCCGAGAAAATCGCCGTCGGCCGGAAGGGCATCCTGGGTAAGGAATACGAAAATCTCACCCGTCGCAGTCCGTACGGCCCGATTCCGGGTCCCCCCGTGGTCGAATTCCGCAGGCGCGATCTCGATAACCGCCGCGGCACGCCGCCGCGCCTCTTCGACCGTCCCGTCCCGGGAACCGGAATCGATCACGATAATTTCGGTTTCACCCGCACAGCCGTCCGCCCGGAGCTTCTCAAGAAGCCGCACGAACCCGGCGCCGCCGTTACGGGTGGGGACGATAACCGATATCCGCGCCACGGTCAGACGGTCCGGAATACAGGATTAACGACTATTTTTCTATTTTTTGGAACCATCTCTCCGGTTACGGGGTTTATCCACGTGTCGACGGCGCCTGCTCATGTGCGACGGCGCCTTTTCGCAACGGAACCGCCGGGTAGTGTAATATACCGAGACGGCCCAAGCCACTATTATATATTACGATGAAAAATCATATGGTTAGCCAGGACGAATTCCCGAAGGTCCCCTATATGCTCGAGGGTATATCCCCGCGCTTTCTTCGGGAGTCCCTTTTCGTTCCGGTGAGTCTTCGGGGCGGCGTCCTGACGGTGATCACCCCGCCGGAGCCCGACGGCGAGGCCCTTGACGCCCTGGAAATCGCCTCGGGTGTTCGCATTGAACGACAGATCGCCGAACCGACCGAACTCGAGGAATACCTGGAACGCATCTATTCCCAGAATACCGCATCCATCGACAAGATCATCGAGGACATACGCATCGAGCGGCCCGCCGGTTTCGAGGACGAGGAAGAGGACGTGGGGCACCTCAAGGATCTGGCGTCGGAGGCCCCGATTATCAAGCTCGTAAACCTGGTAATTTCCCGGGCGGTCGAAAGCCGTGCAAGCGACGTGCATATCGAGCCGTACGAAGACGAACTGCGCGTGCGGTATCGGATCGACGGGGTGCTCCACGAGACCGAGACCGCCCCAAAACGGCTCCAGGCGGCTATTATTTCCCGGATCAAGATCATGGCGCGGCTCAACATCGCCGAACGCCGCCTGCCGCAGGATGGAAGAATCCAGCTCGGCGTCGGCGACCGGGAGATCGATCTCCGGGTCTCGACGGTACCCACGATCCACGGCGAGAGCGTGGTGATGCGGATCCTCGACCGCACCAAGACCCTGACCACGCTCCCGGATCTGGGCCTGGACAGCAACCAACTGGCCGCGTTCCGTGAGCTTATCGGCAAACCCAACGGTATCGTCCTGGTTACCGGGCCGACGGGATCGGGCAAGACAACGACCCTCTACGGAGCACTGGACGAACTCCGCTCACCGGAGCTTAAGATCATTACCGTAGAGGACCCGGTGGAGTACCAGCTTACGGGCATCAACCAGATCCCGGTCAAACCCAAGATCGGCCTGTCGTTTGCCAATACCCTCCGGCATATCGTCCGCCAGGACCCGGACATTATCATGATCGGTGAGATCCGGGATCTGGAGACCGCGGAAATCGCCATTCAGTCGGCCCTCACGGGTCACCTGGTCTTCTCCACGCTCCATACCAACGACGCGCCGAGTGCCATCACGCGGCTTCTGGATATGGGTGTCGAGGGCTTTCTCCTTTCATCGACGTTACGGGGCGTCCTGGCACAACGCCTGGTCCGCGTTATCTGTCCCGAATGCCGTCGCCCGGACCCGGGGGACACGGTTCGGCCGGAACTGCCCCTATTGGGACTGCCACAGGACACGGAGCTTTTTTACGGAACCGGGTGTCCGGCCTGCGGACAGACCGGGTTTCTCGGTCGGCACGGCATCTTCGAGTTCCTTGTCATAAACAATGAGATCCGCACCCATATGCTGAAGAATCCGGACGCAGCCACCCTGAAGACCGTCAGTCGGAAGGCCGGCATGCGCACCCTCCTCGAAGACGGCGCGCGGAAGGTTGCCCAGGGGGTAACGACCGTGGCGGAGGTCCTGCGCGTCACCCAGGAGGATTAGGCGATGCCTCCCTACGGGTACCGTGCCATCGCCCAGGACCGAAGTATCGTCGAAGGCTCGATCGAAGCGGACGACGAACGTGGCGCAACCGAGGCCCTGAAGAATTCCGGACTCCTTCCCCTCGAGGTCATCCCGCCGAAATCCGTCGGCCGATGGAACGTAACTCTGGGCCGGGTTCCTTACCGGGAGATCCTGGCGTTTACCACGGAACTGTCGGTCCTCCTGGACGCCGGACTTCCCCTGGACAGGAGTCTCCGTCTCCTCGCAGGAATCACCGAACATAAAAAGCTCCGGGCCGTGGTCGAGGATCTCCTCCGGCAGGTGAGAGAGGGGCGACAGCTTTCCGAGGCGATGGGACAGCACCCCCGTTATTTCTCCAGACTCTATGTGAGCATGGTCCGGGCCGGTGAGGCGGGTGGCGTTCTCGAGGTGGTCATGGGGAAACTCGCCGAGTTTCTCGAGACCTCGAAAACCGTCCGGGACCAGGTCGTATCGGCACTGGTCTATCCCTTAATCCTCCTTACGTTCAGCGGTATTTCGGTGACTATTCTTTTTACGGTCGTCCTGCCCCGTTTCACGGGCATTTTTAACGACCTGTGGCAGACCATACCGCTGCCGGCCCGGGTACTGCTCTGTAGCAGCGGAGTTCTGTCGATGTTACGACCTTTTCTCCTGTCCGTTCGTAC
>CAYYSS010000203.1:0-5656 GCA_964474325.1 uncultured Nitrospirota bacterium | reverse complement strand
GCGCGATAGGAACGCTCGATGTTACGAAAGCCCAGTTGTTGAAGGGCCTCGACGGCGACGTTGTGGGTGAGATCGTTGTCGAACAGGATCGCCGCAGCGGTCTCCGCCCCGGCCTCCGTATCCTCCCGGGGTGCGGCGGGTTCGAACAGCGCCTGGTAGTGTGAGCGCACGAGGCGCCGCACCCGGTCGACCCGGGTCGTCAGTTCTTCGTGGGTTCCCGCGCCCATGGACCGGGCCAGGGCGGTACGCTCCGCGACCCCGCCCGGCAGGCGGTGGGTCTGGAGGTCCTGAACCATCTGGATACGGTGCTCGAGCGTGCGGAGGAATATGTAGGCCTCGGTCAGGGTATCGCAATCCTGCGTGGTGATGAGACCGCTTCCGGAAATACGGCGCAGGGCGTCCAACGTCGCCCGGGTCCGGAGTTCGGGTTTTTTCCCGCCGAAGATCAGCTGGAAACTCTGGGCGAAAAACTCGATCTCCCTGATTCCGCCGGGCCCCCGCTTGATATCGTTGGCCCGTGCGGTGGAATCGATCCGGGTTTTCATGGCCCTCAATTCCTCGATCGTGCCCAGATCCAGGAGCCGACGGAACACGAACGGCCGTATTGTCTCGAGGAACTCCCGGCCGAGCCCCGGATCCCCGCCCACCGGCCGGGTCCTGATCAGCGCGGCCCGTTCCCACTCCCTGCCGTAGGATTCGTAGTAGAGTTCGCAGTAGGTGAGGGGAACCGCGATGTCGCCCTTGTCGCCCTCGGGTCGGAGGCGCAGGTCAACCCGGGCAACGAAGCCGTCCGGCGTGTTCGTCTGGAGGATTTTCGTGACTTCCTCCGCAACACGGCAATAATACTCGTGGACGCTTACGCGGCCCCGCCGGACACCGTTGCCGCCGAGGACCCCGGAGGTTTCGCCTCCGTCGGGCCGGTAGACGTACATGAGGTCCACGTCCGAACTGAAATTCAGTTCCTCCCCCCCGAGTTTGCCGAGTCCGAGAACCGCAAACCCGTCGTCCTCGGGCGCGCCGAACCGCTCGGTCATGGCAGTCCGCGCCCACCGGACCCCGGCGTCGATCAGCCCCTCGGCCAAGTGAGAGAGTTCACGGGCGGAGGTCTCGAAATCCGTTATGCCCAGAAGATCCCGCAGTGCTATCCCCATCAGGGTGCCGTAACGGAGACGGCGGAGACGGGTCATGAGTTCTTCCCGGGGTGTGCCGGGGGCGAGCAGGTCATCGGTGGCCCGTTGGATACGATCCAGCGAGACAGGTGTTGCCAGGTCCGCCACGGCATCGAGAAAAAGTCCGGGCTGTCTCGCCGCGTACGCGGCAAGAAAACGGCTCGCTCCCGAAAGCACGGTCGCCGCTTTCAGAATGCGTGGTTCCTCAAGCTCCGGCAGGGTCTCGGAAAGGGCCTCAAGGCCGAGCCGGGCACGGGCCGGATCGGCCGCCAGGTCGAGATATCGGTCAAGGTTCATGACGAACCGTACAGGTGCACAGAAGCCGGGTGCGAGGCGCTCAAAAAAATCCCCCACACGGCGGAAAAGAAGGTTCGAGGTTCACCGGTGGATTCGCTTCGCTTAATCCACCCTGCGCTGTTGATCCGCCCCGCGTTCCCGTCGATGAAAATACCTTTCCCCTTTTGCGTGCATTCGTGTTCCTTCGTGGCGGAATAGAAAAGACCGTGAATCGTGAATTGTGAATGGCGAAACGTGAAATGATCCCGCCGACTGCCGACTGCCGACTTCTTTTTATCCCTTTTTCATCCGTGCCAATCGGTGTCCATCCGTGGCTGAATTGTGTCAAAGATCGTGAATGGCGAGTTGTGAAGTGAAGGCACAAAGGCACTGAGGCACGAAGGCGCAAAGGTTCTGAAAAACGTCTCACGTCTCCCTTCTCACTTCCCACCTCTCACTCCGACTTCCGGGGGGGCTGCCGGTCCGTTCCCCTGCGGCGTTCAGCCGCTCCGCTCCCGGAGCCGGGGGTCCAGGGCGTCCCGGAGGCCGTCTCCGAGCAGGTTATACCCCAAGGCGGTAACGAGGATCGCAAGGCCGGGAAACACCGAAAGCCACCAGGCGATCTCGATATTATCCTTGCCGGCGGTCAGCATATTGCCCCAGCTCGGGGTGGGCGGCTGTACCCCGATGCCGAGAAAGCTCAGGGCCGACTCCACGAGTACCGCGGCCGCAATGCCCAGAACGGCCGACACGATAACAGGGGCCATGGCATTCGGGAGGATATGACGCAGAATAATTCGCAGGTCCGACGCCCCCACACTCCGGGCCGCCAGGACGAACTCCCGTTCCTTGAGCGAAAGGAACTCCGCCCGTACCAGCCGGGCTACGCTCATCCAGGACGTCGCGCCGATAACGGCCATGATGTTCCAGATGCTCGGTTCGAGAAACGCTATCACGGCGAGGATGAGAAAGAACGTGGGGATTGCCAGCATCACGTCCACAAACCGCATGATCACCCGGTCGGTCCAGCCCCCGTAATAGCCTGCCAGGGCCCCGACCACGATCCCTATCACCGTGGCAATCCCCACGGCGACAAAGCCCACGGCAAGTGAGATGCGCGCCCCGTAGATGGCACGGGAAAGGACATCTCTTCCGAGGTCGTCGGTGCCGAAGATGTGGGTACTGCTCGGTGCCTCCAGGATGTGCTTCCGGTCGATAACGGAAGGATCGAACGGGGCGATCCAGGGAGCCAGAAGGGCGACGGCGCCGAGAACGACGATAACGACTCCGCCCGCCACGGCGAGCTGATTTTTTCTGAACCGGTCCCAGAGGCCCGGCGCCCCGCCCGTCGTTTCCCCGATGCGTGCCTGTTCCGTCATCGTGTCCGTATGCGGGGGTCGGCTATTGCGTACCCCAGATCGGCAAGGAAATTCCCCGCCAGGGTGAGTATGGCCCCGATGGTCAGAATAGCCATGATGAGCGGATAGTCCCGGGTCATGACGGACTGGAAGAAGAGCTGTCCCATGCCGGGAATCCCGAAGATGTTTTCAAAGATCACCGATCCGCCGATCAGGCCGGGTACCGACAGGCCGAGCAGCGTGATGATCGGCAGAAGCGCGTTCCGGAGCGCGTGTTTATAGATCACCCTGGCCTCCGAAAGGCCCTTCGCCCGGGCCGTGGTGATATAGTCCTGCCGGATGACCTCGAGCATGTTCGAACGCATGAACCGGGAAAGCCCGGCAAGTCCCCCGAACGACGACGCGAAGACCGGCAGTATCAGGTGGCTCGTCCGGTCCCAGGCCCGGCCCCAGAACGAGAGGGTCTCGTAATTCATGGAGGTAATCCCCGAGATGGGAAGCCAGCCCAGGGTCACGCCGAAAAGGAGCATAAGCAGCAGGGCGAGCCAGAAGGTAGGGACCGCAAAACCCACGAAGACGATCACCGTGGTCACCTTGTCGTAGAGGGAATACTGCCGCACCGCCGAGGATACCCCGACGGGTATCGCCACAGCGAAGATCACGACCATGGACAGGACGTTAATGAGAATCGTGATCGGCAGGCGTTCCTTTATCTTGTCCCACACGGGGCGGTGGTCGGAGGCGAAGGACTCGCCGAAATCGAGCTGGACGACCCGTTTGAGCCAGCGCCAGTACTGGACCGGAATGGGCTGGTCCAGGCCGTAATATTTTTCCAGACGTTCCCGGGCCTCGGGGGTGATCCTGGGGTTCAGGTCCGTCATGATATCCGTGGGTTTTCCCGGTGCGAGCTGAAGAATGAGAAACGACAGGATCGTTATCCCGAGAAGCGTGGGGACCATTTCGAGCGTTTTCTTGAAAACGAACGTGATCATGGGATGGATCAGGGTTCGATACTGCTGTAGCGCTGGAGTGGTTTCGGCACAAACCACTCGGGTTGATTATAGCTGATCCCGATTGCCGTAGGGCGGATGTTCCGCACACGGGCGTGGATGATCGGCAGGGCGTCGGGGACGTAGAGGAAGATATAGGGGAGTTCCTCGGCCAGGATCCGCTGGATCTCGCCGTAGGCCTTCTTGCGCTCGCCCCGGTCGAAGGTGCGCCGGCCCCGTTCGAGAAGCTCGTCCACCCGGGGATTGCCGTAGCTTACGAAATTGAACTCCTTCTCGCCGGTCTTCGACGAATGCCAGATGTCGTACTGGTCCGGATCGAGCCCGATGCTCCAGCCGAGGATCACGACCTGGAAACGCCGCTTGTCCACGAACTCGTTGATAAAGGTGGACCACTCCAGGGCCTTGATCCGTGCGGTGACACCTACGGCCTTGAGCCTCTGCTGGATAACGACCGCGGTCTTCATCCGGAGGTCGTTTCCCATGTTCGTAAGGATCTGAAACTCAAACGGTACGCCGTCCCGGTCCACGGTGCCGTCGCCGTCGGTGTCCCGCCAGCCCGCCTCGGCAAGGAGTGAACGGGCCTTGTCCGGATCGAACGGGTAACGGGGCACGTCCGGGTTATAGGGCCAGGTATCGGGGACGTAGGGGCCCGTGGCGGGCTTGCCCAGGCCGAAGAGGACCGCATCGATGATTTCGCCCTTGTCGATGGCGTGGGCGAAGGCCTTGCGGACCCGGATATCCTTGAACCAGGGGTGTTTAAGGTTGAAGCCGAAATAGGTATAGGTAAAGACCGGGTAGCGGTATTTCTGGAAATTTCTTCTGAAAAACGGCGAGTCGGTCTGCCGGGTATACTGGATCGGGGTCAGGCCCATGGAATCGATCCCCCCGGCCCGGAGTTCGAGAAAGCGGGTTGCCGGATCGGGGATGATCCGGTAGATCAGCCGGTCGATCAGGGGGCGGCCCGGGAAGTAATCCGGGTTCTGCTCCATGACGATCCGTTCCCCTTCCTTCCAGCCGGCGAGGCGGTAGGGGCCGAGGCCCACGGGATTGCGGCCGAAGGGATCCTTTGTAATGTCCTTGCCTTCAAGAAGGTGCTTCGGCAAAACGACCAGGTTTCCCCAGGAGGTGAGGGCCGGGGCGAAGGGCTTTTCGTAGCGCACCCGAAAGGTGTGGGGATCCGGGGCCTCGGCGGATTTCACCTGGAGGAAATCCTCCTTATAGGCCGTGGGGGTCTTTTCGTCGATGATGGTCCGGTAGCCGAAAAGGACGTCCTCGGCGGTGAAGGGGGCCCCGTCGGCCCAGCGGACGTTCTTCCGCAGGTGAAAGGTGATCTCGAGACCGTCGGGGGAGATATCCCATGACTCGGCCAGGTCGCCGATCACCGAGAGGTCGGTATCGTACTTGACGAGGCCGTTGAAGATCTGTCCCGCGATTTCGTGGGAAGCGGAATCCCCGGCCAGCATGGGGATGAGCACCGTGGGCCGGCCGCTCATGGCCGAGACGTAGATCCCTCCCGTCACCGGGGTGTTCAGCACCTCCTCCGGGATGCCCTCCGGGATCTCCACCAGGGGCGAGCCCTTCGATCCCCCGGACCCGGTGCAGGAAAGAAGGCCCGTGGCCAGCAGGAGGGCGCAGACCAGACCTCCGGTCCGCCGCCCGGCCCGAGGGAAGCGTGCCCGGACCTTCAACGTTTACGGTGAAGGGGGTGGGGGCTCCAGAAGAGAGGCCGCTCCTCGCCCTTTTTCCGGCATGAGGCCTGTTTGCCCGGTTTCGGACGGCACATGGCGCAGCGGCTGTCGGAACACCACTGGCAGAAGCCGCAGGCCGTACAGCCGTGCTTGAT
>CAYYSS010000202.1:0-5665 GCA_964474325.1 uncultured Nitrospirota bacterium | reverse complement strand
GTGCAGGACACGGGACCGGGCATTCCGGCTGAAGACCAGGACCGGATCTTCTTCCCGTTTTACACCACGAAGAAGACGGGCGAGGGAACGGGGCTCGGTCTTACCGTGAGTTATGGTATTGTTCAGAGTCACGGGGGGGAGATTCGCATGGAAACAACCGAAGGCAGGGGAAGTACGTTTACGGTGGAACTTCCGATAACCGGCGATGCATGAAGTACGCCCCACGGTTTTTGCCGTGGACGACGAAACCGCCATGCTGAGGGTCGTCTCGCGGACCCTGGAACCCGAAGGCTTCCGCGTCGTTACCTTCGAGCGGGCCGAAGATGCCCTTGATCGTTTCGATATTGAACGGCCGGATATCGTGGTAACGGACCTTCGGATGCCCGGCAAAGGGGGATTCGAACTGATCTCCGCGGTACGTCGCCGGGACGAAGACGTCCATGTGATTGTGGTCACGGCCTATTCGTCGGTGGAGTCGGCAGTCCGGGCCGTTAAGGCCGGAGCCTATGACTTCATCCCGAAACCATTCGATCCCGAACACCTTGTCGTGGTGGTCCAGCGGGCCGCGGAAAACCGCAGGCTGCGTCTTGAAAACATCGGACTCAGACGGGAACTGGGAAAGCGGGACCCTCTGGACGATATCGTGGGAACAAGTTCCGCGATCCGTGAAGTGAAGGATCTGGTCGAAAAGGTGCGGACAACCGACAGTACGGTACTGATTACCGGAGAATCCGGGACGGGAAAGGAACTCGTTGCCAGGGCGATTCATTTCGGAAGCAGACGGCAGGACGGTCGTTTTCTTCCTTTAAACTGCGGGGCGCTTCCGGACCAGCTTCTCGAGTCGGAACTCTTCGGTTACGAAAAAGGCGCCTTTTCCGGGGCTGTCAACAGAAAGCCGGGACTCTTTGAACTCGCCGACGGGGGGACGGTGCTTCTGGATGAAATTGAAAGCATCAGTCCGGCCATGCAGGTAAAGCTCTTGCGGTTTCTCGAGGACAGGTCTTTCTTCCGCCTTGGAGGAAGCGAGCCCGTCGAGGTGGATGTGCGAATCCTTGCGGCCACCAACGAGGACCTTGCCCGTGCCGTTCATAAAGGGACGTTTCGCAAGGACCTCTACTTCAGGCTGAACGTGGTCCCCGTAGACGTTCCGCCTCTGCGGGAGCGCCCCGAAGACATCCCGCTGTTGCTCGGCCATTTCGTCGCTTTTTACGCCCGGCAGTTCGGTAAGGCCGTCGAGGGCGTGGACGAGGACGCGCTCCGCCTTCTGAGACGACACCGCTGGAGCGGCAACGTACGTGAACTGAGAAACGCCGTGGAACGGGCGGTAACCCTCGGCGAAGAGCCGTTGCTTGCGGCAAAGGATTTCCCCGGGGTCGAGGTGGGCGGCCTCATGGAAGATCAGGCTGCGGTGCAACCGGAACTCACGGATCTCAAGACGCACGAACGAAGGTATATACGCCGGGTCCTCGCACATACGGGTGGTAATAAGAGCCGTGCGGCAAAGATTCTGGGGATCGACTATACGACGCTTCTCAGAAAGCTCAAGAATATGGACATTGCGGTCGTGGACTGAGCCCTTGCAATTTGCCATAAACGGTAGCGAAAGACTATGGCGTTTTTCCCTGCTAATCGGTGTGCCGGTTTCATCTCATCTTCCCTCTACCAGGCAGCCCCGTAATTCTGTTTTTATCCTGTAGTTTTTTTCTTTTTTTTCATAACGACTTGGCGTCGTCCCTCCCGGGCGGCCGCTCCGGTTCCTCCTGCGGCACGGGACTTGCCTCGGTTTACCCTGTTGTTGCAAAAGATTTGTCGCGAGAGGGGCCGCCGGGCCCGGATTTTACGCCACTGTAAGGTTTACTTTGGTCGGCAACTTCTCTGCCGTGTGCAGAGAAGCCCGGACTGTGGTTCCGCGAACGCTCTTTGGTTGCGGAACCGACGCGGCGTTGGGAATTTCCGTACAAGACGCGGGGTGAGGGCGCCCCGGACCGGAGTTGCGGCATAAACGGGGAGGTTTGCATGAGAAAAAAAGTTATTGGTGTTCTTGTTGTTGCGGTAGCGTTGTCGTTTTTCATCGTAACCGCCTACGGGGTCCAGAGCATTACGATCAATCCCGGCAAACAGCTGAGTCTCGGCGGGATCAGTAACGTCATTACGGCCTTTGAAGCGAAAACGGGAATCCGGGTCAATATCCCTAAAGTCGGCGGCTGCGGCGCCAGTGTAGGCGGCGTGAAAAACGGCGACCTGAACGCGGGGGCGATGTGCTGTCCGGCGAACAAGGACGAAACCGGCAGGCTCGGGTTCGTTGACACCGCCGTGGCCCGGGACGCACTGGTGTTCGTGGTGAACAAAGACGTGGGTGTGAATAACCTGACAACCGCACAGCTCAGGGACATCTACCAGGGGCGGATCAAGAACTGGAAGGAGGTCGGGGGTGCGGACGCGGCGATCAAGCCTTTCGCCCACATCATGTGCGGGAATCGGGAAGAGGTCATGCGGCAGTACCTCACCGGCGAACGGGACGCGAAGGCGGGCGTGATCAGTGTCGATAACCGGAACTTCGCCCCCTGGGTGACCAACATCAAGGACGAAACCGACGTCTGTAAGACCGTGGCCGCCAATTCCCATTCGATAGCGCCGGTAAGCCGTTCCATGGTGGAGAAAAACGTCAAGGTGATATCCGTCGACGGTGTCATGCCCACGAGTACCACGATCGCCGACGAGTCCTATCCCGTGGTCCGCTATCTCCACCTCGTAACCAAGGGCTACCCGGAAGGGCCTACGAAAAAGTTTATCGATTTCATGTTGAGCCCCGAGGGACAGAAACTGTTGGCGAAAAGCGGCAAGATCGTACCGCTTCCGTAAGAAAGAAGAACGACGCGGGATGTAAGATGTAAGAGACCGACGGCGGCTCCGGATTTTCCGGAGCCGCCGTTTTACCCTGTTGTTGCAAAAGAATTCCCGCGTATTTTATGCAACTGTAAGGTTTATTCAGGACGCCGTTCCCCGGGTTTGTTTTTTTCCGACCGTCACGCAGGACTGTGTTATCCTTGAAAGGCTGAAAGGAGACACGGGGGGAGTGCCAGGCTCCGTGGCAGACGAAAGATGAAAAGATTTCCCGGCCGTTCCGTGTTCTGCTTCTTTTTTTTCGGTATCTTTGCGGTCTCCTCGTCCGTTCAGGCTGCCGTCAGACTCTATATACCCAATCAGGGTTCCAACACCGTCTCGGTTATCGACGGGACGAGCCACACGGTTGTTTCCACCATCAACGTGGGTACGGAACCCTACGGGGTGGGCGTTAGTCCCGATCAGGCGACCGTATATATCACGAATCTTCTTGCCGATACGGTCTCGGTTATCAATACGCCGACGAGCCGGGTAACGGCTACCATAAAAGTCGGCGACTTTCCTTTCGGGGTTACCGTGTGTCCGGACGGCAGATACGCTTACGTGGCGAACGGGGGCGACGGGGCCGTGTCCGTCATCGACACGGCGACCAACGCGGTTGTTGCATCGATTCCCGTAGGACTCGATCCCCACGGGGTCGTCTGCAGTCCCGACAGCAGTCGGCTCTATGTGAGTAATTACTCGTCCGGGTCGGTATCCGTTATCGATACGGCGAGCCGCCGCGTCACACGAACCATAAGCGTTGGAGGCGGGCCTCATGGAATCTTTGTCAGCGAAGACGGAACAAAGGCATACGTGGCCAACGTCTTCGACGGGACAGTGTCCGTTATCAATACGACAAGCAATACCGTGACGGCAACCGTACCGGCGGGGAAATGGCCGTTTGTTCCGGCCCTGTCGCCGACCAAGGGTTTTCTTTACGTAAGCAGCGCCGGGACGGATTCGCTGGCCGCGATCAATACGGCGTCGAATACCCCGGCGGGAGGGATCGCCGTCGGTCTGGGACCCCATGGAGTCGGGTTTTCGCCTGACGGGAAATACGCCTATTCCGCGAACGAAGCGGGTCGTACGGTTTCCGTTGTCGATACATCAACAAATACCTTGACCAGGAATATTCCGGTCGGCACAAAGCCGATCGCATTCGGTGACTTTGTCGTGGACGTTCCCCTTTCCGGGACTTCGATGGCGGTGCCGTCCGGTGCGGGTGCCTATGCCTACGGGGCGGTGAAGGAAGCCGGGAAAGACGGGACCCCGGCTGCGGCCCGGCCGGTCGCCCTGGGATCCGTTGCCGAAGGGGGGGCGACGTTGAGCCTTGGAGTAGACGCATACGATTTCAAAGGTCCGGTGGATGCCTACCTTGGCCTTATCGCCCCGAGTGTCGCACCCGGTACGATCCTCCTTTTTACGCCCGCCGGTATCCAGCCGATAACCGAGGGGATACTTCCCTGGAAATCGGGTGTTTCCGATATATCCGGTGCCGCGCTTCCGGATCTCCCGGTGTCGCTTCTTCCCTCGGGAACGTATACGTTCCTTCTTCTGGTGGTCCCCCGGGGAACGCCGGTTTCAGGGATCTTCAATAATTACTATCTCTGGTCAAGTACGTACACGGTGCTTCGGGCGTCCGAAGTGGCGGACCAGGCGGTGACCTTGCTCGGGGACGAAACCTCCGCGGTTGTGGCCGTCCTTTTTGCACTGGATAAAGGCCATACGTTGACGGAAATTACGAATGCTGTTGCCGCAGGGACTCTTACACAAACCGGCGATATCCCGGCGACGAAACGGTCGGGACTGGGCGTATCCAGCAAAGGCCGCTTCAACGATCGATTCTGTGACCATCCGGAAGATGACGCAAAGTGCGAAGAGGAACTGGAGAACTTCCTCAGCAGGTTAAATGAAGACAACGAATCGGGGGCGACCTACCTCGCCGGGATACTTACCGCCGGGCAGAACGGATATACCGCCGAGCAAATTACGGAAGGTTTTATCGGTCTCTATCAGGGGGCCGTCCTGAAAACCGATGTAAGTGTCGGCCAAATAGTACTCAGGCCTATGCTGGGTGTAGTTGAGGTTTGCGTACTGGTATCGAACCCGCCCACTGGACCGCAATGCGACGAATGGGAATATATTCACCCCCGAGGCACTCCCCAAAAAGTCTTTTCCTGCGAAGAAGCCGAGGGACCCGACACGGACGGTGATGGAGTGCGTGACGTGTGCGACTCCGACGACGACGGCGACGGCGTGCCGGATGCGCAGGATTGCGACCCGACCGACGTGGGGCGTTTTCCGGGCAACTTCGAGTTCTGCGGCGACGGGATCGACCAGGACTGCAATGGGAGCGACCTGGTCTGCGCGGGCTGTTTCCCGGATACGGGTTGTTGCACGGACACACCGTATATCTGCGGGGACAAATGCATCGGCTATAACGAAACCTGCATGCCTCCCGCGCCACCCGCACCTGTTTGTGCCCCGGCGTCCGGTTGTTGCGCGACGAACCCGATTGCTTGCGGCGGGGACTGCTTTGCCGCAGGAACCGTATGCTGCGGCAACGTTCCGTATGAAGCCGGAACTACCTGTTGTGCGGCCGGAAATACCTGTGCGCCGGGATTTTCGTGTTGTGCAGACGGCTGTATGCCCGGCGGAGCCACGTGTTGTCCCGGCGGCGTGGGGTGGTGTGATGCGGGCATGGTCTGCACGTCCTGGGGCTGTATGCCCGAGGGGTATACGGATTGCGGATACGGTGCATGCCCCCCCGGCAAGCAAT
>CAYYSS010000201.1:0-5665 GCA_964474325.1 uncultured Nitrospirota bacterium | reverse complement strand
TGTTGCGGATTTTTTTGAGGCCGCCGGCCCCGTATTTTATGCAACTGTAAGGTAATCCTATGTCCTTCCCCGAAAATCCCCGCATCGCGGTCCTCGGCGCCGGCGCCGTAGGCAGTTTTTTCGGCGGTCTTCTCGCCCGCGCCGGTCACGATGTAACACTTATCGCCCGGGGGCCTCACCTGGAAGCCCTTCGGCGAGATGCTCTTTTTATCGATAGCTATTCCCTGGGGAGCCTTCGGATACCGGTCAACGTGACAGCGGAACTCTCCGGTCCGTATGACGTCATCATCATCTCCGTCAAGGCCCACGACACCGCCCTGGCCTGTGCGCAGGCAACGACCCGCCTCAAAGAAAACGGATTCGCCGTATCTTTTCAAAACGGCATCGAAAACGTGGAGACCGTGTTCTCCTCGTTCGGCCCCGAAAGAACGCTGGCAGCGTCTCTTTTCGTGGCCCTGCGGGTGGATCCTCCGGGTACCGTGCGGCACACGGCCGCCGGGAAGATCCGCTTCGGGGCACTCGATCAGGCGGCCCGGAGCCACGAGAAGGAATTTCTTTCCCTTTTCACCCATACCGGAATCGATGTGAAACAGGCGGTCGACATCCGGCTCGTCCTCTGGAGAAAACTCCTCTGGAACGTAGCGTTCAATCCGCTTTCGGCCCTGCTCGAGAGTACCTGCGGCAGGCTCGTCCGAAATCCGGAGAGCCGCGACCTTATGATGAAACTGCTTGACGAGGGAGCACGGGCGGCCCGGGTCGACGGGGTGGCCATAAGCGAGGAAGATAAGGAGCGGGTCTTGACCATGACCGACGGGCTCGAGGACTATAAAACCAGTATGTACCAGGACCTGGAAAAGCACCGTCCCCTGGAGCTCGACGCCATCCTCGGGCCGGTGATCAGGAAGAACGCCGGCGGCGGCCGCGCGGCTCCCTACGCAGACGTGATCATGAAGGCGCTTCGATTCAAGTACGGCGGGCATTACCTCTACTGCCCCCGCGTTGCGGCCGACGTCCTCGTGATAAACGGCGACCGCGTCCTTCTTATCGAACGAAAGAACCCGCCCCACGGCTGGGCCATTCCCGGGGGGTTTGTCGACTACGGCGAGTCGGTAGAGGATGCGGCCGTCAGGGAACTCAGCGAAGAAACCGGAATCCGTGTATCCCGGGACGAGATAGATCTTCTCGGGGTATATTCGGATCCTGCGCGGGACCCCCGCGGGCACGTGGTCTCGGCCGTGTACACGGCCCGGACGGATCAATCGCCCCGCGCCGGGGACGACGCCCGGAATGCGGTCTACTTCCCCCTGTCGGGTCTGCCCCGCGACCTTGCGTTCGATCACGCGCGGGTGATCGATGATGCGCGGGCGAAATTCGGTCTGTGAAGAGCGAACCCCTCGGGATAGAACATCAGGAGATCCTTTACGCCCGCCTGCGGGCGGTTCTAACGCCGATCTCGGAATACAGTTTCCCGAACCTTTTTCTCTTCCGTCGCGTTCATCATTACGAGGTCCTGCCGGGCGAAGAGATTCTGATCCGGGGGCGCACCTACGACGGTTACCGTTACATCATGCCCACGCGGGATCCCCGCGGCATAGACCTCGACCTTCTCAGATTTCATCTAACGGGCGTGGATTTCCTGTTTCCCGTGGCCGAAGAATGGCTGGGGCTTTTTCCGGAAGAGGAGTTCTCCCGCGCCACGGCGGAGGGGGAGTCGGACTACGTCTATACCGTGGAAAAGATGCGGGATCTTCCCGGGCGGAAACTCCATAAAAAGCGCAATCTCGTCAAACAGTTCGTACGGGCCTATCGGCACGAAGCGCGTCCCTTGACACCGCCGCTCCTTGATGATGCACGTATTATTCTTGAAAACTGGCTTCACGACACAGGCGGGCAGACGGAAAAACGCGACTATATCCCCTGCCGGGAGGCCCTGGACCGTTACGAGGAATTGGTTCTCTGCGGGGGCATCTACTATGCCGACGACGAACCGGCCGGTTTCGTTATCGGCGAAGAGGCCGATCCCGGAACCTTCGTCCTGCATTTTGCAAAGGCGCGGACCCGGTTCAAGGGGATCTATCAGTACATGTTCCAGAACTTCGCGTCGGTCCTGCCGGACCACTACCGCTCGATCAACTTTGAGCAGGATCTGGATAAACCCCCGCTCCGCCTTGCGAAGTCATCGTTCTGCCCCGACAGGATGGTAAAGAAGTACCGGGTGGCGTTACGGAAAAAATGAACGGGCTTGCGGGCTAACGGCCCTCCCAGGCCCTCCCCAGCCGACCGCTGCCGCCGTCGTTTTTCACCTGAGCCAGCCGCGCGCTCGCAGCTTCGGTACCCGGAGAATCGATATCGGCAACAACATCCCCCCGGGGCCCGTCAAACCGGACGAGCACCATACCGGTAAAGCGCGGCCCCCGGTAGACCTCTACACGAAACACCCGGCCCTTGCGATCGACCGAGAACCGCTTCCGTATCTGGCTTCTGCGAATGGCAATACCCGACTCATTGCGCACACCGGGCTTCTTGAAGCCGATGACGTTTACCCGGTACCCGGCGCGGGGCGTAATTTCGAACTGGTCGGCAACGGTTATCGTCCCGCCGATCGGTATCCTGCGCTCCTCACCGTCGATCCGGACGCCAATCTCCTTAAGACTCGCGTCGTGGACAAAATACTGCGGATGAATCTTCGTGAGCAGGCGATTGCCGTTATAGACGAAATATTCGCTCTTCTTTTGGACGACGGCGAGGAGCGGGCTGGTGGCCGAAACCTGAATCGGCGCGTCTTTCTTAAGCGGAACGTATCGTAACCGCCCGCGGACGTCCGCTACGTCAAGGACGATGCGGTTATCGTAAAACGCCAGGGTTACCTGGTCGTTTACGGCAGTCTCGACACCGGCCACCGAAAGCGGAAAGAGCCGCTCGTACGCGATTCCCATCCGATCCATAAACGCCTCGAGCAGCAGGAGGTGGTAATACGTGCGCTCCGCGGAAGAGAAACTTTTGCTGACCTCCAGGCCGAACGCCGGCTTTTCGTTCCGGACGGCGAAATAGGTAAGGGTCTTTTCCATTTCCAGATCCCCGTCCCGCGTCCTGGTGTTCTTCACGGAAAACGTATACTCCTCCCGCGGGATGCGGGCATTGACGCTTGTGGTAATGGCGGTCGCGGTGTCCACGAGATCACCGAATCCCTCGGCGTCCACCGAGGACTGGTCAATGATCACACTCTGGCCCCAACGCCAGGGGTTGTGGTGGCGGTCTTCGTACCGGGGGCGGTAGAACCCGCTTCCGTCATGCAGGTTCAACACGACGTCCACTTGGGGGTCGAGAATAATTTTCTTTATGCGCTCGACGGTTTCGTATTCCGGATCCGAACGGTCCACACCTTTGAATTTCCGGTTAAGGTCGCCGTAGACACCCCGGGACCGTTCGATGATACTCAAGAAATTAAGATTGGGAACGACCCAGACGTTACCCCATCGCACACGATAATGGGTCACCAGGAGGGCGGCCGCCTGAAAACCGCCGGGTTCGTCTCCCTGGATACCCCCGACCACGAGCAGGGTGGGGCCACCGGGCCCCGCTTCGTTCCTGTGGAAGGTAAACGGCAGTTTCTGTACGGCCCCGGCGGGCACGGCCGAGACGAAACACAGAAGACCTATGAGAAATGCCGCCCGGAAATCTTTACATGCCATGGCTCAAAGCGCACTCCCAGCAGATTGCCCTTGTCATATCGCAAGTTGACATATCCCCCGTCCACGAGCCGGCGGTACACCGTAGTCGCGGCGAAACGTTCCGTAAAATTATCCACCCCGAGACCGACCTGGCCCACGTCGAAATCGCCGACCCCGTGAAACGAATAGCCCGGCGGCGCGAGCGAGCGGGAGGCAAGCGACAGGTTCCCCCTGTTGCGGTAGGCCTTGTCGAGAAACAGCAGAAACTGTTTCATGACACTCCGGACCCCGGAGGTCAGGACCACCTCCCCTCCCAGTTCCTTGCGGAGTTTCCGGTAGGTATCCAGAGGTTCCCCGCGATAGAGATAATTGCCCGTTCGCGGAATCTTCACCACTTCGCGTCGCCTGATCCGGTCGCTTAACGTGCTTAAGGGTTTCTTTCCAAGAAACCCGTAGGCGGCGCCGTCCGCATAAAAAATCGACTCGAGAAACGCCAGTTCGGCCTTCGGAAAACGACCGATCTTCCGGTAGTTCCTCGCATATTTCAGCGCCTCGTCAAACCCCAGGAGATAGAAGTTCCCGTGGCCCACCGTACGCTGAAGCCGTTTGAGACGCTTGACCGATGATTCAAGGAGCCTGAACCGGGCCGGATCAAGACACACGTCTCCGGGGTGCGGTTCGTTAAAATTACGCATCCGATGAAGGTAATCCTTCAGATACCGGTCGGGGATCCGAAGACTGTTTTGCTCGTTATCAGGAATAAGGGCCCCGACCGCGGAACCCGTCAAGGACGGCGCTATCGCCGCCTGACCGAGAACCACAGCCGCGCATTTCAGGAATTGTCGTCGCCTAATCCTCATCCCCCCGATCCCGTAACGCCATTGCACGTTCCGGGTAACCCGTTAATATTACCAGAATAATCCATCCGGCAGACGAGGGAGACGGCGATCCCCACGTAACCTCTATTGTTGCAAAAGATTTGTCGCGAGAGGGGCCGGTGGGATCAAGAAAATACGCACGGCTACTATTGGGAGTTCTATGTTCGACGTTCAAACCCAAAACCTTGAACCCGGAACCCCGAACCTTGTTTTATGCCGTGTGGCGGATTTTCTTGAGCGTCTCGCACCCGGTTTTTGTGCAACTGTACGGTCTTCTTTACGCAGGAGGAACAGGACGACGGACCGCTATACCCTCATGCTGTCTTTCGTCTTCACCCAAATTCGTGGGAATTCGTATATATTCGCGGCTCAATCGGCAAATCTAAAATATCTTTACTTATCAAGTCGTTAAGCTCTCATCGACAAAACGATGGAGGCGAAGGTTGACTTTATTTAAACGGTCGTTTAAAACATACGTATGTTTATTGACGAGCAGGCGCGGTGTGATTGAGCCGGAACACGCGGATACCAAACGCCGCATCCTGGATGCGGCCGAACGGCTTTTTGCCCGCGACGGCTTCGCCGGGACGTCCATACGGGCCATAACCGGCGAGGCCGGGGTAAACCTTGCGTCCGCCAACTACCATTTCGGCTCGAAGGAGACCCTCCTTGAAGCGGTGATCGACCGGCGGCTCGAACCGCTCAACAGGCGGCGGGCCGAGCGCCTCGATGCGGTTGTGGCCGCGGCCCGGGCCGTTGACAAAAGACCCGCACCCCGCGACGTGCTCGAGGCCTTTTTCGAGCCGACCCTGCGGCTCCGGGAACCCTCGGCCGGGGCGGCGGCATTCCTCACCCTCGTGGGTCGGATCATGGCGGATCCCCAGGGAATCGGCCGGGACATCTTCCTCAGTCGTCTGATGCCCCTCATCAAACGCTTTTTCGAAGTCCTCGCAACGGCGCTCCCGGACCTTCCCCGCGACGTTCTGCTGTGGCGGCTCCCCTTCGCTATAGGCTCGCTGCGTCATCTCATGCGGTGCCACGACCGTCACGAGGCCGCGCTCTCCGGTACCGCCATCGACGGGGACGTGGACCGTTTGATCGAGGAACTCCTCGACT
>CAYYSS010000200.1:0-5674 GCA_964474325.1 uncultured Nitrospirota bacterium | reverse complement strand
CAGAACTTCGTTCCTGCGCTCCAGAGGAGGTGCACTCTAATGATTATCAAGTCTTCCGGGAACACTCCCATCGGCCGTAACGTGCACTATTTCCACGAGCGCATCGGGACGGAGCATGCCTTCCAGGCCGCAATCAACGCGGAATACGTCAATGCCGACTGCTTCGAAGCAACCGTTCCCGTGCAGGTTCCGGCCAGAACCCTGCTGTCGCAACTGGTGTAGAACCTGTCCTTGCGCCGCCGAAAAGGCGGCGATCGTCGGAGGCGGGCCGGGACGCGCGGTGGGGTTTACGTCCTTGCCGGCTTGACGTCAATGACCGGCGTTCCGTCGCGCATGTCGATACCGCGCACGCTAAGGATATTTCCATCGATCCCGAGAATCTCCACCACCGAAAGCCCGATCGGATTCGGCCGAAGCGGCGAGCAGATGCTGAAGACACCCCGGGGCCCCTTGTGGTGCTTCGGGTGCTGAACAAGAGCGTCGTCTGTGAATTCCGGGCTTTCGTGAAAGAGAAAGAGCACCACGATCCGGTCGCCCGGTTCAAGTCCCTTGAGCCCCGGCGCGTATTCGGGTTTCAGCACGATTTCTCCCTCGACGTCCGACAGGGTATGGTGCCGGGGCACTTCGCCGGTGGGATTGCGGATTGTGCCGATGGAGGTCATTTTCGTTTCCATTTCAGGTTTCATTGTACCCTACACTCTCAACGCCTTCGGGCAGGCACCGGAGCACTCCCTCTCCGCCCCGGGCGGCGAGCCCGACGGCGGGACAGGGAACCCCTGAATCTTGCAAAAGGATTGCCGCGAAAGCGGCAGGCGTACTCGCCTTTGGCGGAAGTCAGAAGGGAGAAGTGAACGGCCGGGAAAAAATGTCGGCCCGTCTTCGCCGAAGGCTACGCCGAGGCAGGCAGTCGGCGGTTGGCAGTTGGGCCGCACCTATCGCCAATCGCCCATAGCCCCTTGCCTCTCACGTCTCACGTCTCCCCTTTTCCGTCTTCCCGCCTCTCATCCCCCCTCGCCCATTGCCTGTCGCCTGCGCCTTTCATGCCGTGACGCGAATTTTTTGAGGCTGCCGAAACCGTGTGGCATGCAACTGTCTAAGGCTCGAAGAGGTTCATCTGCCTGGAGGAGTTTTTCTTAGTACGGATCGGGGCTTCCGTCGAGCGCTCAACCAGGCGGGGCGGAATCTCTCCGAGAAAACGTGATTCCCTCTGCGTGCGGGTCCCGCCGTAGAGCGTCCGGCTCTGCGAGGATGTAAGAATCAGCCCCTCCCCGGCCCTTGTCAGGCCCACGTAGAAAAGCCTGCGCTCCTCCTCGATATCGGCATGCCCTCCGTCCGGACGCGCATGGGGCAGCAGGCCCTCCTCGAGGCCGGTTATGAAAACTATCGGAAACTCCAGCCCCTTGGACGCGTGAAGGGTCATGACCGACACGGCTTCGGCGCGTTCATCATAAACCGTGGCGAGCGACTGCTTTTCAAGGTGCGACGCAAAGCCCTCGAGGCCGCCGCCCAGGGCCAGGGCCAGGTCAATGAAACGGCAGGGTCCCTGGGCCGAAGGGTCAATCCGCAGAAAGGAAAAGGCGCCTGCCAGGGCGGCGGCCGGGTCCGAGGCATAGGAGCGCCTGAAGGAATCCAGGGCGTCGCGCGCGGCAATCAACGTCTTTCGCGCGGCCGGCGGAAGGCCTGATTCCATGGCCCGGCCGAAAAAATCCCCGCACCTGAGCGGAAGCTCTTCGAGCCTGTCCATGAGGGCGGGCCCGACGCCTTTGAGTTCGCCGAGCAATGCGAGGTATATGGACGTGTCGGGATCTCCGGCCGCGGCCCGTACAAAATAACAGGCGGCGCGCATTTCGGGCGCCATGAAAAACGGCGTGCTTCCCACAAGCTGAAAGGGAATGCCCCGGCGTTCGAGGGCCCCGGTGATCTCCCCGGCCTGCCGGAGCAGCCTGACGAGAACGGCGATATCGGAAAAGCCCGTCCCGCCGGCCCGCGGCTCCCCCCCGCGGCCCGAGTTTATGGAAAAGTGGCTGATGCCGCCCATGATCTCCTCGATTCCGCGTACGACGAACTCGGCTTCCGCCGCGGGCGTGGGGGCCCGGTGGTACCGGATAAAACCCGTGCGGCCGCTTTCCGCCCTGAGAGGTTCCGGGTTGCGGCCGTTGTGTTCTATGACCCCGGCGGCCGCTTCCAGCACCCGGGTGGATGAGCGGTAGTTCCGCCTGAGCGACAGGGTTTCGGCCTCACGGGCAAAGTCCATGAAGAAGGCGGGGTCGCTGCCCCTGAATCCGTAGATGGCCTGGTCAGGGTCGCCTATGGCGAAGACCCCGGCGTGTCCGGACATGATGCGGACCATCTCGTACTGGGCGGCGTTAAGGTCCTGGAACTCGTCGATCAACAGGTGGCCGACAGCCGCGGCCACGGCCTCCCGGAATGCGGTATCCCCCCTGAGCCTGTCCACGAAAAAGGGAATGACCGCGTCGATATCCACGGCCTTCCTTCCGCGAAGATCATCCAGGTACTTCCGGATATCCGGCGGACATTCCTCCGGCGTCCCGGCGCCCGGTCCGGCCAGGGCCTGCAGGAAGCCGGACAGTTCCCCGGAGAATTCCGTGAGTTCCGCCCGCCCCCGGCCCGGGAAGATCCTGCGGATAACACGTTCCCTTGTTTCCGGTCCGGCCACGGCCAGCTCCGGTTCGTCACGCCGCCGCCACTCCAGACAGAACGCGTGGAAGGTGCCCACGAAAACCCCGCGCGCCGCCGGCCCGGCCTCTTTTTCGTGCCGTTCCCTGAGCTCGTCGGCGGCCCTGTTCGTAAAGGTTATGGCCGCGATACCGGCGGGTGCGGCGCGGACCTCGTCAATCAGGTGCAGCAGGCGCGAAACCAGGGTGAAGGTCTTGCCCGTGCCGGGCCCGGCGGAGACCAGCACCTTCAGAGCCTCGGCGCGGACCGCCGCGGCCTGCTCCGGGTTCAGGCCGCGCGTCCCGGGCGGCTGCGTGTCGTCACGGGAGACGGGCTTTGAAAGCGGCTGCCGGGTCTTTTTTTCCGTCTTCCTCTTTTTCCCGGGGCCGAACAGGCCCGCCTGGCCCCGCAGGCTCTCCAGTTCGTTTTCGTCAAAGACCTTTATAACGCCGAACTCGCCGTCATATCCGGGCCGCCGTATAACCTTTGATTCGCGGATCCTTCTTATCGCCTCCGCAAGCAGGGGGAAAGGTCGGTGAATCTCTTCAATGGGCGACTTCATCAGCAGGTTGAATTCCGAGCCGAAGGTCGATATGACGCGCGCGTAGCGGCCCAGGACGGTTTTCGTGGCCGGGCCGCATGAAAACAGCTCGCCCAGCACTTCCGGAAGCGGGATCAGGCTTCCGAAGCGCGGCGAGCCGTCAGGGTAATGCGGACTGTCCCGGTCGGCAAGCTCCAGCACCCTGTGGTGCACTCCCACGGTGAGGGGCTTTCCGCATTCGGGGCAGAGGTTTTTCAGCCTGCGCGTCTCCACCGGGTCGAGGCACACACCGCATTTGCGGTGTCCGTCGAAGTGGTATTTCCCTTCCTCCGGAAAGAACTCCATCGTGCCCAGAAAACCTGTGCCGGGATTCCTGAGCGCATCCCTCATGGAAAAGAAATCGAAATCCGTGTCGAAGATATTCAGCTCGCGGCCCAGCCTGGAGGGTGAATGGCAGTCGGAGTTCGAAATGAGTGCATAGCGGTCCAGGGCGGATACCATGCGGTTCATGTCCGGGTCGGAAGACAGCCCGGTCTCGAGAGCGAAGATATACCCGGAAAGATCGCCGAAACATTCCTCCACCGAGTCGAAGCCGGATTTCGAGCCGAAAAGCGAGAACCACGGCGTCCACACGTGGGCCGGAACCAGGAAACCCTCCGGCGCGGCCTTGAGCTGTATTTCGAGAAGGTCCCGTGAGTCCAGGCCCAGGATGGGCCGCCCGTCCGACTCGATATTCCCGATGCCGGCCAGCACCCCGTTGATGCGCGCGGCGGACTCGAAATCCGGGGCGAAGAGGATATTATGGACCTTCCGGACCTTGCCGCCCCGCTTATAGATACTGCTGATCTCCGCGGTAAGGACGAAACGCACGGGTATTTCTTCGGGCGAAACCCCGGCCAGGGCCGGGGGCGCGTTCTCGTCCCTGAGACGGAAGAACCCCGGTTCCGCCGGCTCCAGCTTTTCCCTGAGCTGCCTGAACCAGCCCGGATGCGTGAAGTCGCCCGTGCCCAGGACGTGTATGCCCTTGACCCGCGCCCACGCGAAGAGTCCCGCCAGGGTGCTCTGCCTGCTCGTGGCGCGGGAGAAGGGCGAATGGATATGAAGATCGGCTAAATAGCGCATGGCCCGGTGCAGTCTAACCTGTTTTTGAGAAGGAATTCCCGCGAAAGGGGCCGGCGGCCCCGCCTTCCCGCCTTTCATCCCCCCTCGCCCATTGCCTCTCGCCGCCCTTCATCGGGCTTCGCGCCGCTGCGTCCGGCTGATCGTGAAAACCGCGGCTACATCACCAGGTTCATCAGGTAACCCACGAGCAGAATCCCTGAGCCGACCACCGAGAGGAACACGGCGATAAGGCGGGGTTTCAGGACCTTGCGGAGAATGACCGTCTCGGGCAGGGAGAGCGCGATCACGCTCATCATGAAGGCCAGCACCGTACCGAGTGCTGCGCCCTTCTCCATAAGGGCGTGGATCACCGGCACGATCCCGGCGGCGTTCGAGTACATGGGAATACCGATCACAACGGCGGCCGGAACGGACCACCAGGCCTCCTTGCCCATGATCGCGGCCATGAAGTTTTCCGGCACGTAGCCGTGTATCGCCGCGCCCACGGCGATCCCGCCCACCACGTAGGGCCAGACTTTGCCGAGAATATCCTTCACTGCGTCACGGCCGAAACGGAACCTGTCGGGCCAGCTGTGTTTTTCGTCCGGGCCGGTGTCCGCGGCCGCCCGGATCTCGCGGACCCAGTCTTCGATATGCCGCTCGAGGCGGAGGCGGCCAAGGGTCCAGCCGGCCACGACAGCGATCAGCAGGCCGGTAAGAAGATAGAAGACGGCCACCTTCCAGCCAAGCAGTCCATAGAGCAGAACCAGCGCCACTTCGTTCACCATGGGTGCCGCTACCAGAAACGAAAAGGTGACACCGAGCGGAACGCCGGCCGTGACGAAACCGATAAAGAGCGGCACCGCCGAGCAGGAGCAGAAAGGGGTTACGACCCCGAGCAGGGCGGCCAGGACGTTGCCCGCCGACTCCCGCCGGCCGGCCAGGAGGCGTCGCGTGCGTTCCGGCGTGAAAAAACTCCGCACGATTCCCACGGCGAAGACCACCAGCGCAAGCAGCATCAGGACCTTCGGCGTATCGTAGAGAAAGAACTGAAGCGCGCTTCCCGCACGGCTCTCCGGCGGCAGGCCGGCCAGGTCGTGGGTCAGGTATTTCGAAAACGGCAGAAGCTGCCGGTAGACCAGAAACCAGGCCGCAAGACTAAGACTCCCCATCAGGAGGTTGCGGCCGGCGGCGCCTCCCGTCGCGGTTTCGGCCGGCGGCGCGGCGGAGCCGGCGGCTCCGCCGCGGCAGGAAATGGAATCGTCTGTTTTCACGCTATGGTCACCTTGCAGTTACATAAAATACGGGGCGATTCTTTTGCTGCAATAAGGGTCGCCTGACTACGAAAGCATCGTC
>CAYYSS010000199.1:0-5674 GCA_964474325.1 uncultured Nitrospirota bacterium | reverse complement strand
GAAGGCTTGTTTAATCAGAAAAATCAGGACGGTTTAATTCGGAAGACAACAGCGGCGGAGCTTTTGAACTCGGCCTCCACGGAGATGGGCGCGTTTTCGCCCTTCTTTTTGCCGTACGACTCATAGGCGACTTCGTTAAATGAAACCAGAGATGCCCCGGAACCGAACTTGAACTGGGTATATTGGCTTTGCAGAGGCTGGGTGGAACCGTCAAGAAAACTCACCCCTTCGGGATATTCTTTTTGGGCCAGGAAATCCTGCCATAATCTTTGCACCGCCGGACGCTCATGGACAAAGCAACGGTCGCCTTGGAGCCGGAAGGCCACCCATTTCCCTTTGTCGCCACACATCTCCTTCCAGTCCCGCAGGTCAACGGATTTTTCTGGCTTCCATTGGTCAAGAAATTTTCGTACAGCCACCGCGCCCTCATCGTTTGAGTTCCCGCAAACCTCATCTACCAGACTTTTGAAAGAATCATGATGTACTTTTTTTTCGGACTTCCCCGACATACCGAAAATATATTCGGCCTTATCCACCATGAAATTTGGGGTCTTTGCCGCACCTGAAGAAGAGCGCACATTGACCTGGTTGGTGTAGGGCACCACCGATTGTCGGAAGTCGTAGGTATTGGCTCTTATTTTTACCCGCAGGTCTTCCGGCTGCCCGACCATCCTGCCGTCCCGGTCAATAACGACCTCAAAACCGATATCTTCGACACTGAAGCCAAAGGGCGGCGCGCCGTCCGTCTCCGGGAAATCCGCCTGTGGCAGCCGTTCATAGAGTGAAACCAGGGATTGAAAGATCATGAAACCACCTCCCGACGGCAGTCGATCACGCCATCCCGCATGACCGCCCGGAAAAAGCGCGGGGTCATATCGTTTTCAAAGTCGATATCGTGGAGCATATAGCCCAGGTCCTTTTCGCCGCTGAAAACCGGCTCCGGGATCTCATCGCACCACTCGAAGTTGACCGGGAACTCCCGGCAGCCGAAATAGGGCCGGTGAAAGCATTGTCCTTTCTTGACCCGGCGCTCAAAGATAGCCAGATGTTTGCCCGGATCTGCTGCATCAAATCCTGTGAGTTCAAAATGGGCCTCGATCACATATTCGACATCACGCAGAACCATTGAGGCCCGCTGTTGGCGATCATCCTCGATATAGCGGCACACCGGCCTGTCTCCTTGCATGTCGGTCTTGTTCACCGATACCCGGCTGGCCAGCTCGTTCCTGCGAATATTGTCAAAACGCACCGGCCGCAGAACATGAATACGGTCTATGATCCAGCGGATGGCCGGTTTCCAGTAAATTGCCTCCAGAATGCCCCGGGCCGCCGACGGGGTCATCACATCGTAGGAGACCCGCTCCACCTTCATCTCCGGCCTTGTGAACAGGGCATAGTCTCCCCAGACCCTAATTTTGACTCCATATCCCATTCTTTCACCTCCATATCCGATAGTTTGCCGCTATTCTCCTCATCCGAAAAAGGCATCCCCCTGCGGCGGGGTGCATTTGAGCCCGGTGCTATCCGAATAAAGCTCCGCCGAGCGCAACACCCAGACACCTGGGGGCAGGTTTTCGAGCCAGTTTTCTATTTCCGTCAGCTGGTAGGGGTAGACCTGAACCGTATACTGTTGCAGTTTCCGCAGGATTCCACCCTTATGTTCCGCGTGTTCAAGAGCGTTGACCAGGCGTGCGGCCTCGTCGTCGATGGCAATGATGATCGGCACGGTGGCGGATTGGATCATTTGAAAGCGGGCAAGATCCTTGAATTGAATCTCACCCCTGGCCGCCTTGCGGCAGTACGCAATAATCCCGTCCATGTCCATCCGCTGCTCGTTGCGCCAGAAATACTCCTCAAAATAATCCCGCACGCACTCCGGCTCGGTAAGGCGGCCGGGAAAGCGGTCAAAGAGCTTTTCCGCCGTTTGGGCCGCCTGTTTGAAAAAGGAGCAGTCCCTGTTCTTGGGAAAGGCAAAGACCGATACCTGGCAAGGGGATTTGTGCAAGCCGTTCCGGTTACAGCGTCCCGCGGCCTGGGCAATGGAGTCGATCCCGGCCACGGCCCGGAATACGGCGGGGAAATCCACATCCACCCCGGCCTCGATCAACTGGGTGCTGACCACCCGGCAGGGAAGATTGTTCTCCGGCCGCAGCCGTCTTCTGATCTCTTCGAGTTTTTCGCTGCGGTGGGCCGGATACATCAGGGCGCTTAAGTGGATGTGCTCTTCCGATTCCGGCAGGGCGGTGAAGATATCCAGGGCTTGCCTGCGAGTGTTGACGATACACAAAACCTGATTATGCTCCATGAGCCTCTCCGCCACCTCGGTTTCACTCAGGGTGCCGATAAAACGCTCATCTGTACGCTTCAAATTCGCAAACAAGGCCGGAACATCACGGATAATCTCGGTATCGATCCTGAGCCCGGCCCGAAAGTCGTCGGAATAGCTGATCGCGGGCTGGGTGGCAGTACAGAGAACCGTGGTGACTCGATAATTGGCGGACAACTCCTTGATAACCTCGAGGCAGGGTTTGAGTTTCTCCACCGGTATCGCCTGAACCTCGTCAAAGATAACGACGCTGTTGGCCACATTGTGCAGTTTGCGGCAACGTGATGTCCTGTTGGCATAGAACGAGTCAAAAAATTGGACATTGGTGGTGACGATCACCGGCGCATCCCAGTTCTCTGCCGCCAGCTTGTGCTTCCAATCCTTGTCATCAGTTATGAAATTGCAGTGATGCTCCAGCACAGCGTCGTTACCCAGCATCTGCCGGAAGACCCGGGCGTTTTGTTCAATGATGCTGGTAAAGGGAATCACATAGATGATCCGCCTCTTGCCGTGGTTGAGAGCATGATTGAGGGCAAAGGCCAGCGAAGCCAGAGTCTTGCCGCCGCCGGTGGGCACGGTGAGGGAATAAATCCCCGGGGCATTGTCGGCCGCCGTCAGGCAATCGGCAAGGACCAGCTCCCGCTGTCGGTTGACATTCAATTCCGGGTCCGCATCCGCCCGCAGGGCGTCAAACTCCTTCCAGAACCGGCGGTGCAATTCGCTGATTGCCGGATAGCCGCCGCGCCACTCTGTACGTTGTGGATCAAGAAAACACTCCGTATCAAGAAAATCGGCATCCACCAGGCAGGAAAAGATCATCCGGGTAAAAAACTGGAGCTGAAAACCGAACCGTTCGTCTTCCGGGACAAAAGGCAATGCATCTGTCAACTTTGGCAGGACATGGGGAAAGGAAATCTCCGCAGGCGGCGTTGCCAGCTTTTCCTTGAGGGCCGCCCGTCCCGTGTCAAACCAGTTCGGCAGGCCGCCATGGTGCCCGGCAAGGCAGTAGGCAAGGATTTTCCCGGCCTGTTGTGAGCGAGCGTAGAGCAATTTTGCCCCTTCGGCGGCATGGTTGGGATGGCCGTCAAAAAAGTCGGCAAACTCGTCAACGACATCATTGACCCGCCGAAGATACGCCTGCCAGGCCCTGGTGCCTTTGCCAAGATCATGGCTCTCACCGGCTGGAACCGCAAGATTATTGCCGCCAAACGCCCCGGCAAACTCCCCCGCAAGTCCGGCCACATGCCGCAGATGCTCTTCCAGTGGCTGCCATTTCTCCGGCGGTTGGCCTTCCAGGCTATGGGCGTAGTACTTCATCAATCATTCGGACCTTTTGCGATGGCGCTGTCTGCCAGCTTCACCGCCCCGATTTCCACAATACGGTCTCCGCGTTCCGGCCTGAGACCCGTTGTTTCCAGGTCGAAAATCACCACGATTCCACCCTTCCGCTTCATTCCTTCTCGACATAGACCCCCGCCTTTACCCTTTTCCACAGGGGTTTCTACGGTCGCAGGGGGTCGATCCTGGCGGTGAGGGGTTCGCCCCGGTCCGGAAGATCCGCCGGGACCGGGTTCAGCCATTTCGGGATATATCCAAGCTTATCGCCGGACTCGGTATAGACGGCCACGGCCCGCCTGTCGCAGGGGTTTTCCGACTCCCGGGCGACGGTGAGGGGTTGGTTCGCCCGGAGTCTTCGTTCGATCCGGGGTGTTCATGGTATCGAAACCCCGCAACGGAAAACGAGACCAGGCGTAACGGGGAAGGGCGGGCAGGCACCCGGCGGGCAATCCCGAGACCCGTGAAAGCAAATACCGCCTTGAAAAAACTCCGTCGGTTCATTCCGAACCCTCCTTGTCCTTCGTCTCCTCGCCCCGAAGGGGTCTTCTTGTCTCCAGTTTACGACGGCAGGTGGTTCATATAGTGAACCTGGAGCATGATTTTTCGATTCTTTCCTGCTCCCCCCCCGGCATTCCGCCGTATCCCTGGTCCTCGACTTTCCCGCGAACATTATAGCATCGGGCAACGAAGTCGACGGTCTTCCCCGGCGGCGAAATTCAGTCCCGCATCCCGGGAGGTCGAAAGTTTTCCCGTTGTCGTCCGGAGAAATAAGATACCCCGCCGCAAGCAGCGGGGTATTTCGGAACAGCACGGAACGCGGCACGCCACGGGGTATTCGTATCCCGGAAGCCAAAATAGATTCGAACTCCTTCCCCCCGGTCATCACCCGTGCGTCATGCCGTCACAGACAATCTTTCCCGTCTTTCGGGAAACGCAGACGTAGCGGACGCCGCCGTCGAACATCCCGAATCGGCAGGCGCCCTCGTCCACGATGAAGATCCATACGTCCTCCGGGCGTTCAGGGGCGCCGTAGAGGATCCCGGAAATCTCCGGCACGAGATAGACTACCGGCCCGGTGGTCGCGAGGACATGCCGGCGGGCGATCTCCTCCGCTTCGCGGGCGTCCACTTCTTTTTCTTCGGCTTCAGGCATCTTTTCCCCCTCCCCGTCCCGGGATTTCAGCAGACGAAACGAGGTCTGCCGTTGCGGGCTTAATCTCCTCGCGGAGTATGCCCGCCTCGACGGGGCATGCACCCCGTGTCGTCCGGGGGCCGTGAAATAGGCTTCTCACCCGGCGCCCCGGGTCCCGGGTCAGACCCATGGGCGGGTGCGGTCAAACAGGTCCGGGTACCCTTTCGCGTTCGGGCGCTCGTACCGGTACCACCGCAGGAACCGTCTGACGGCCGCCGCCAGAATCATCCACATCATGAAGTCGCCGAAAATGACCAACATTATTCTTTGTCACCTCCGTCGAGGGTGTTTTTCACGCAATTCGTCTTACTGCCTGGTTCTGTCGAAGCTCCGCTTGCACGCCGCGTTGTCGCAGGCCTACGCCGCTGCCGGCAGTAGAGAAAGTATCCACAAGATACCCAATAAATAACCTTCATTTATCCTCCCGTTCCCTGTACCGTTCAGTCGCGCTCCTTTGCCGGAGGTCCGGATTACATCCAGTCTACAACGACACCTGGGACATCCAGCGTCCTATGTTTCTTGGGTCATCGCGAAGGAGCTGTTGTCTTTCGGATTAAGTTTCCCGAAAACGTTTTGAATGGTTCAGAATAGTCCGGCCTTTGAGGTCCTTGTTTTCGGAATAAATCGACCGGCTTTTTCGGGGAAAGGAACCCCGGAGACGAAGGCAGGTAAAGGTTTTGCCGGCCAACGCCTCCGTCTCCGGGTCACCCAAGGTTATTTTCATATCTTTCGTTGCTTCGATCAAGCGTCTTTTTCAGGAAGGCCGGGCTTACCCGCCGGATGGAATCAATGACCGGGTTCCGCAATATCGCGGTTCAT
>CAYYSS010000198.1:0-5678 GCA_964474325.1 uncultured Nitrospirota bacterium | reverse complement strand
AATACCGGCCGCCACGGTCTTGATCGATGATGCGTGCTCGTCTGCAAGTTCCGGAGATCCCGTAACACGCTCGATAGACTACTCGAGCCCTTCTGCATGGGTGGAGGCAAACCAGGAAAGATCCCCGCCGGTCACAAGGGCGAGGACGGCTCCGACAGCCACGATCGTCCCGAAGGATCCGGATCGGACCCCGGCCGCGGGAGCCGAAATCGCCCCCGGATCGATCCGCCGTATCGCAAGGACGACGCCCGCGGTAACAAGACCCTCCACGATGCCGATGGCCAGGTGAATCGGTTGCATGAAAAGCACAAAACTCCTGAACGAAAGAGCCGTTATGCCCGATAGAAGCGTTTCGACCACCACGGAAAAAGCGCCGAGCTGAAGGCCGACCACCGCCGCAACCACGGCGGCGGCCGTTAACCGGCCCGGCGATTCGCCGCTTCCCGCCAGCGGGCGGTACAGGAACGGGTAGGCAAGAAAACAGGGATAAACCCCAAGATTCCAGATATTGCATCCGAGGGCGAGTAATCCCCCGTCGGCAAAAAGCAGGGCCTGAACCACGAGGACCGAGGCGATCACCAGAAACGCGGCCCAGGGGCCGAGGAGAACGGCGAGGAGGAGCCCGCCGCCGAGGTGACCGCTCGAACCCGTTGCCGGGATCGTGAAATTGATCATCTGGGCCGCGAATACGAAGGCCCCGAACACCCCCATGTACGGCACGATCTTTGTGTCGTCCATCGCATCCCGGAGTTTCCGGGTACTCAAACCGAGAAGCCCAAGGCTTCCCGCCCACATAGTCCCTCCTACCGCCGGCGAAAGAAGTGCATCCGCCATGTGCATACGTCACCTCCAAAAAAAAACCGGCCACGAAGAAAAGCCTTCGTGGCCGTCACTCTCTGCCCGCAAAACGGTACGGGCATTCTATGCTGGATTCGCTTTCACCGGGTTCTCCCGGAGACGGGGTTCATTCCCGCCGGTTGCCGCATCTTACCATACCGGTGTTTTTGAGAACAAGCCCACCGGCGCGTTTTTCCTTCTCCCGGACTCAGTCTGCTTTCTTCAGTTCCATACCGCATTTGCACCGGCCGGGTTTATCGGAGACGGTGTTACAGAAACACGACCCGCCGCAATTGCAGAAATAAAGCCCCGCACCCTGGAGGTCGACCCTTTTGACGGCTTTTCCGCAACCGCACGTGCCGGGATCGTTCGGGTCGAGCTTGCAGGTACAATCGGCCCCGCACCGACAGACTAGGGCCTCGGTGCCTTCGACCTTGACTACATGCCCGGGAACAAGGGCTCTGCCGCAGGAACACGTGCCGGGCGTCTTGCTCACCGTCTTGCACGCACACTGCGGTCCGCACTCGCAGGTGTAGATCGAATCCCCTTTTTCGGCGTCCACATGCATCGGACACGGCCCGTCGCCGTGACAGGGCAGACGTTCCCCGGTCGTCACACAGCCGGAAAACACGAGCCCAAGCGCAACGAAAACGGCAACAACGCCAAGAGTCGAAACAGTTCGCATCATCTCCTCCGCGCGTAGAAATACTTCGTGCAATGCTCCATAACTCGTTGAAGATTAGCAGATTTACCGCGCCACCTGCAAATCATAATTTCAGGCTTAACCCGGACTTCTCATGGTTCTTCTGCTGCGTAACCGGAAAGCACCGAGGCTCCTGCGTTGCGCCTGTTCGGGGGATCAACGTACCGTCACGTACGTTTCCGCGCCCCGAAGGGCAGAGAGACGTGAAAGGTGAAATGTTTTGCGTCTTACGTTTTACGTCTTCCCTCGCCTATCGCCTGAGCCCTTCATGCCGTGTTGCGGATTTTCTTGAGGCCGCCGGACCCGTATTTTATGCAACTGTAACGTTTCGAAGCGACGGGGAATACTTGGAAATCACAGAATTCAACTATACTGAAAGAGACAGAACGTATCTCACGGGCAGGGTCGAGCCCACGAGGAGGAAAAAAATGCACAGGCATTTCGGGATCGTCCTGCTGTTGTTATTCTCGATTCCCCTCATGAGCGGCGTGGGGTCGGCCCTGGACGCGCCCGTGGTCAACGTGGAAACCGACGGGCTCCTGGTTCGGATATCCTGGGCTGACGTGCCTGACGCCGAGGGATACGTCCTGTACTACGCTCCCTATCCCACTCTCGACTATATCGGCACGCTGGATCTCGGGGGGCAGACAGACCTCTCTGCGGAACTCTGGGACGGGGCCGCATTTTACGTGGCGACGAAATCCTATGCTTCCGTTGGGAAGGCTGCGGCCCCCGGCGTAAAGGCCGGCAAGGATACGGGCAGGGTGGAGAGCGGATTTTCCAATATCGTACACTTCCTCACGGGGAACACCCCTTCCTTCGGCGGCGGAAAGATCACCATTGAGGGCGGCTACACCACTGACATTCCCGGGGTCCTGTCGAACGTCGGGAAATGGGTGGGGAGCATTGATTTCAAGATCTACGAAGAGGCGCCGATCCTTTACTTTGATCCCAGCTTCCCGAATGATGAAGAACGGACGGAAACAAACAGGGTTCGCGGTACGGGATTGGTCAATTACCGGATGGATTGGACGCCCGGTCCGGATTCCGGTTCAATCTGCCCCCCCTACGTATTCGAGGCGTCAATGGAGGCACGGGTGGAAGGTGATTTTGATCCGTTTCCCGATCCCGACTGGCCCGAGCCGGACAAGAACACATGCTCCATCAAGTTCACCATTACGGAAATGGAGCCCTTTGCCACCACACCGCTTGACCATTGTGGTCTTCAGCCGTTCTGGGCGCCCTACGCGCCACTGACGTACTCGAGTCTGGGTATTTTCATCCCGTTTGTGGAGGGGAAGGGCGTCATTGTCAACCCCAATCCTTCCGATCCCGGTTTCGCGATTCACCTGGTTTTGAGCGACCTGTATATATCCGACGACAGACACATTTTGTGCAAGTTTCCATGACCCCCGATTCCGGGCTCTGAAATCGTTTTCCACCGGAACTCCGTACCCCTGCCTGAGGGTTCCCCCGGGGCGCGGCCAGGTCTGCCCCCGCGCCGACCCAACGAGTCAACACGGCCCCGGTGCGGCACCGCCCGATTATTGCTCCAGTGCCGGCAGGGCAGGGGGCAGGGGACAGGTTCGTAATGCACTGTTCGCATGGCTCAAGCCCTTGCGGCCCGGCGGCGTCGCTCCACGTATCCCCCGGAGCCAAGCCCGGTGCAGACGCAATCCGTCGCAGATGTCATTCAGCCCGATCGCAGGAGTCGAATGACCGTAGAGCATCGCAACTACGTGGCTCCACGGGCTGAAAGACCGCGACGCAAGCCCATACTTCCGCCCAAGCTTCGATACCGGGTGCGAAGGAATCGGTTGGCAAATCTGCCTGAAACAGGTTGCTCTACTACGTGCCGGTGTTGCGGTTTTCTTCATGGCTCTCCTCTCCTCTCAAGTTTGGCAAGCCGTTCTAAACCGCAGCCCGGCACTTTTTCATGCCCAACGGGGCTCGGTCCCATGGGATGGCTGTGTGGAACGACTTCGATTGTTCCTCTAGGGATGTGCCCACCACCGTTTGACAATATCGTCGATTTCCGGCGATCCGCAACACGCGCCCGCATTTCGTAAAAGGGGGCTGTGCATCAGCTCTGCGTTTCCCCGACTGTTGAGTCCCGGGTTATCGGCGCAATAGCCGCTCGGTTCCATCACCGAACCTGCTGTCCCGGGGTACGAAGCGGGCAATACCCCCGCCGGGGCCGAATAAATACCCGGATGCCCGAGCCCGACCGCATGGCCGATTTCATGCGCCAAGTGGTTAAGATTTACTTGCCCCGCCGCTCCGTTCTTGCATCGGTGCGGCCCCGTTGCGGGCACGTCTATTTGAGAGTCGACCGTAACGATGTACGCCGACGCGGTACCGCCGAGTCCCGTGTACGCCCCCCCGCGAAAAACGCTGTCCGGCGCGGAATCCGTCGAAGGGCGGTGCTGCCCCGCGATATTCCAACTGTCCGCAATGAAGACGAGGAGAGACTTTCCGTCTGGTTTCACCCAAGTGCTGAAGTGGGACGCTTCGAGTTGCGTATTGAGTACGTAGTAATCCGCTACCCGCACCGCTTTCGGAGGAAGTACGTCGAATTCCAGGCATGATTTCTCCCAGATCTTCCGCGCCTGCTCCATCACCTTGTGAAAACTTTTTCCGCTGATTTTATGGGCGTCCCACGTCGGTAGACTGCCCGGGACGTGCGGGTCGTAAGGCAGATCAATAACTTTCTTCAATTCGTCCGGGTCAAGGGGGTCCGGGCCACGTGCGTCGACGAATATCGGTTGAACCGACAGCCGGTACAATGTATGGTGAAACGCACAGATTGGCATGGGTACGGGCGATACGATACCGGAACCTTGAAAAGCGAATCCCCGGAAAAAGGGGTCCGGAGCGCGAAAACGCTCGTCCAGTTCCGGCGGTTTCTTTAGCTGCCGATCGGTTCTTGCTTCGTACCGGGGCCTGATGAAGTTCGCGTCCACCTGGTTTCCGGTGAGCAACACCCCGCGGATTTCGACTTCGAATTCGCCTGCTTCTCCCTCGGCAAAAGGCGGCGGTGCAAGAAGACGGCCCTCACAACGTGCGGCTGCGGCACTCCAGGTCGTCTTCACGAGATCGCTGTCCGGGCTATCGTCCGGCACAGTTCGCGCCGCGTCTTCGTGTTGAATATGCACCAACATTGGGACAAGGATCGAAAACTTCCCGGAAACATGGTCGTATCCCATGTTATCCACGCCTTCGAGTACCGGCGCGCTCACGAAGCTGATCAGACTTGAGCGGCCGCCGGGCAGATCGACCGGTTGACCCGTTATGGCAAGACGCTGTAACCGCAGTTGCCAAGTGTTTTCGGAATCGAGAAAAAACTCGGTTTCCCACTCGACGGCGAATTCTGTTTCGACTTCTCCACTTTCGGATAAGACGCTCGCGCTTTTGTTTTTCCATCCTCCCGCGACCAGGCAAAACGCCTCCGTTTTCGCTTCCATCTGTATTTTCCTCCTTGCCGTGTGTGTTTGATGCGTCCCGTTTCCGTGCTGGTGTACGTCCCGTACCTATACCTTTTGCACCTCGAAATAGGGAAGTGAATGGTCGGAGTATCGATCAATCCACGCATCCTGAGCCGCCGCATTGGTCGCGTCGACCCAACCGCGGGCATCGACATCGGCCTTCGTGCCAACTGATTTCGTAAATTGCTTGAACCTAAGGTGCTTTGTCGCGTATGCATGGTCGAGGTTCGACTGAGGCAACGAGGAATCGCTACCGCCGCTCCAGCTATGCGGGCGGGTTTTTTCCAACCGACGCATTCCATAGTATCGGCGCGCCCGATTATCCCATTTCCGTAACTCCGTAACGGCAGCGATATTACGGTCCAAGGGATATTCCATCCCCGTCGTGTTCAGGTCGCCGGGGAAGAGGTAGTGGGCCTTAAACCTTCCGCCTGCCTGAACGTCGAGGGCCTTGCGGAATTTTATTGCCCGCTCGAGCATATCGTCCCGGAGGCCCATCCCCCGGGGATCGTATCCGCTCGCCAAGTGGAGGAAAAGCAGGCTGTAGTAGGCCCCGGAGACCATGATTGAAAAAAGGAGACCAGGGCGCATAGACGGCACTACAGCCCGGCTTCCTCATAGGTGACCCCAAAGATCGTGTCCGACAACCACTT
>CAYYSS010000197.1:0-5680 GCA_964474325.1 uncultured Nitrospirota bacterium | reverse complement strand
ATTTCACCCACTGAAAGACCGTGCCTTTGCACGGCGCACTGCAACTGTAAGGTTATGTAAGGAACCCGTTGTTATCGCATTCGCTCGCTCCAGCAGTAAGCTTCGGGGAATGCGTTTCGCTCTGCATAGTCATGCCCCTTTCGGTTGCCCAAACCCCGTGCGTGTACCCGGCGGACAGCGGAGCCCGACTCCCTATGCGCGGCATTATTTCGGGGTGATGGAACACGATGCACCGCGTTCCTCAAGCCTTTTAAGTCGTTTCCACAAGGTCACCCGGCTGATGCCGAGGTGTTTAGCCGTGAGTGTCCGATTTCCGCCGAATCGGTCGAGTGCCTCCAGGAGTTCCTTTTCGCCGTCACGTTTCCGTCCGTAACGGCTTCTCCGAACCGGGGTGTTTTTACGAAAGACGTACTCCGGCAGATCCGCAAGTTCTATCGTATCGCCACGGCAGGTTATGGCCCCGTACTCCAAGGCGTTAACCAGGTGCCGGATGTTTCCCGGCCAGGCGTATGCCTTCATAGCCTCAACGGCCCGGGGGCTGACGGCACGGATCTCTTTGTCGTTCACGTAAGAAATCCTCTTCAGAAAGTGCGATATAAGCAGGGGGAGGTCTTCGATGCGCTCCCGCAGGGGAGGCAGGTGGAGTGGAATTGCGTTTACCCGGTAGAGGAGATCCTCCCGGAACGATCCCTCCCGGACCAGGGCGCCGAGATCTTTATTCGTCGCGGTCACGAGACGGATGTCTACCGGAATGGATTCGTTCTCGCCGACCCGCTCGATCTCTTTCTCCTCGAGAACCCGCAGGAGCTTCACCTGCATTGCCAGGGGCATATCACCGATCTCGTCGAGAAAGATCGTTCCGCCGCCGGCCGCCTGGAAACGCCCCTTACGGTCCTGCACGGCGCCGGTAAACGAACCTTTCTTATGGCCGAAAAGCTCGCTCTCAAGCAGCGCCTCGTTGAGGGCGGCACAGTTAACCTTCACGAAGGGGCCGTTCCTGCGTTTGCTCAACCGGTGAATGGCCGCGGCCACCAACTCTTTTCCGGTACCGGATTCCCCGGTGATGATGACCGGCGCTTCACTCCTGGATGCATTCCGCACCTGCTCGAACACGCGTTGCATTGCGGGACCGGAACCCACAAGTCCCATGAATCCGTATTCCTTTTTTATATCTTTCTTGAGTTCCTCGATTTCGATGTCTTTTATCACGAGGGAGGTTACATCGGTCATGGTCTCGACCCCGCCGATGACTTCCCCCTGAGAGTTCCGTAACACTACAGCATTCTTTATGAGATGGACGAGCCTGCCGTCCTTTGAGCGTATCCTGCACCCCCGCCGGGACACCTGCCCGTCTTCAAAAAGACCGCACTTGGTTTTTCTCCCATCCGGGGTTTCGAAGACGCAGGTATCGGAATCGAGCAGAACGCAGTTTTTGCCGACGACCTCATCAGCCGGATATCCGGTTATCCGCTCGGCCGAGCGGTTAAACGACAGAATCGTTCCGTCCCGGTCCACCACCATGACCCCGTCGGTCATTGTGTCGAGCACGCTCATGAGAAAGCGCCCGTCTTCCAGCATATCCGCGATGTTCACCTTAACGCCTTAACAACCGTTAACACACGATTATCACAACGTTAACATAATTCTCTCCCGGTTAATAGTGGAGCATTAAAAGCGTTCATATTCATCGTGTTATGCCCGTGGTCGCCTGAGTCTGAACTGGCACGGGCTGTGCTCCAGGGTATTTGCCGACAATTGACTGATTTCGTTAACCGGCCGGTCAGGCCGGGTAAAACGCATGTGGGCCAGAGCGGAAGGAGGTACGTAACTATGCGTACGCGAATTATCGGCTCAATAGTTCTCGCCTTATGTCCCATCTTTCCAGCGCCGACGGCATGGGCGGCAATCGACCATGCGAACCTTATCGAAGGACCCCTCAAAACCGGCCCGGAGGTTACCGGGAAGTGTCTCGGATGCCACAAAGATTCAGCGGCCGAGGTGATGCGGACAACGCATTGGACCTGGTCGTCGGAGCAGAGTCTCCCGGACAAGGGAAGGGTCGACCGTGGGAAAAAAAACGCGATCAACAACTTCTGCGTTTCGGTGAGCGGGAACTGGCCGCGTTGTACGAGCTGTCATGTGGGGTACGGCTGGAAGGACGCCGGTTTTGATTTTAACGACCCCGGCAAGGTCGACTGCCTGGTCTGTCACGACACGACCGGCACGTACAAAAAGGATCCGAAAGGCGCCGGTATGCCCCAGGGTCCGACAACGGCGAAGGGTGACAAACCCGCAAAACCCGGGGTAGATCTCCTGTATGTAGCTCGGAACGTGGGCAAGCCGTCCCGGGCCAACTGCGGTACCTGTCACTTCTTCGGCGGCGGCGGAGACAAGGTTAAACACGGGGACCTGGACACCTCCATGTTTGAACCCACCCGGAGTCACGACGTTCACATGGCCGTGGACGGCCAGAATTTCGCCTGCCAGGACTGCCACCAAACGAAAGGCCATCGCATAAAGGGCAATGCAATGGTCGTCTCCCCGGGGGGCGACAGCCGTGTTGTGTGTTCCGATTGTCACGGTGCCGCACCGCACGATGAAACGCGGATAAATATGCATACGACCCGTGTTGCATGTCAGACCTGTCACGTGCCCACTTTCGCAAAGACGATGCCGACGAAAACCTCGTGGGACTGGTCCCAGGCTGGCCAGGATCGGGAAGTGGAACAGGATGCCCTTGGGATGGCGACCTATGCCAAGAAGAAAGGCAGTTTCACCTGGGGCAAGAACATCGTGCCGACCTACGCGTGGTACAACGGGCAGGCAAATGCGTATCTTCTGGGGGATATGATCGACCCGTCCGTTGTGACCAGGCTCAACTGGCCCGAAGGGCATCGTAACGATCCGACGGCAAAGATCTACCCGTTTAAAATCCACAAGGGACGACAGATCTACGATGCTGAAAACCGTTACCTGGTGACGCCGAAACTCTTCGGCAAGGACGGGTATTGGAAGACCTACGACTGGAACAAGGCGGCCGAACTCGGTATGAAGGCAAGTGGACTTCCATACAGCGGAGAATACGGCTGGGCCGATACCATCATGTACTGGCGGATAAACCATATGGTGGTTCCCGCAAAGGACGCACTCCAATGCCTCGATTGCCACGGCGACCGAGGAAGGCTCGACTGGGCGGAACTCGGCTATCCGGGGGATCCCATGAAGGCGGTCGCGCGTTGGTAGACCGATGTCCCAAGGCGGCCTTGGAGCCGCAATCAAAGAGCGGGCAGGGAAACACGACTGAAGCCTCTCTGCAAATTGCAAAGTCGGATCGACCCTTCAGCGAGAAGACCCGACTCGGGAAGTTGCGGATAAAGAAGCTAATAGGGCAGGGAGCCGGCAGGGCTCCGTGCCCTATTTTCTATCTTACGGTTGCATAAATACGGGGCCTGCGGCCTCAAGAAAATCCGCAAGACGGGCATGAAGGATGGGCTATAGGCGAGAGGCTATGGGCGAGCGTCCGCCGAAAGCGGGTGCACCCGCCCCTTTCGCGGCAATTCTTCTGCAACGATAGGGTTCATTTTGGCGGTGGTGTCAAGCGCCCGGCGTGCCCGGCGCGCAGTACCGCCTGTGCGCAGAAGTGGCCGCTCAGCATCGCGCCGGTGAATCCGCCGCCCGGCATGGCCCAGGCGGAGGCCAGGTAGAGACCCGGGACAGGGGTCCTGTTCGGAAAGCGGTGGCGGCCGGCCTGGGCGGGTGTCTGGGCGTAGCCGTAAACGGAACCCCGGGGGTTCAGGGTGTAGCGCTCGATGGTTTTTGCCGTTGCGAGTTCGTGGTAGATCAGGTGCCCTGTGGCGCCGGGTACAAGGTCCTCGAGCCGGTCGAGCAGGATCCCGGTGACGTCTTCTTTCCGTGCCCGGTACGCCCGCTCGTCGAGACCGTCCCAGTCTTCGTAATAATCGGTTCCGCAGATCACGGCAACGCTTTTTCCCGGCGGGGCGAGACCCGAATCGATCTGACTGTAGTCGCAAAGGGCCAGCGGGCGTTTCGTAATCGGCCCCCGATAGGCCTCCTTCATCTGCCTGAGAGATGTGACGTGAGGGCCGATGTCAAACGTGGAATACGCAGGGTTTCCGAGTTCGTTCAGGGGTTTGTCGAAGCCCAGGTACAGCGAAAACAGCGAACAGCTCTGCTCGAGCCCGGTGGTTTTCCGGCCGAAGGCGGCGGCTTCGGCTTCGGGCAACAGGGCGGCGATACGCGGAACGGCGCAGTTGGCTATGACGACCGGGGCATGGGCCTCTTCGATCTCGTCTTCCCGCCTGGTTCGACGATACCTCACCCCGCTTACCCGTCCGCCGGACGCCAGGATTCCGGTTACGAGGCGTTTGCACAGGACCCGCCCGCCGTGACGACGGATGAATTCGGCTAGGTGGTTCGACAGGTTCTGGGAGCCCCCCTTGATGTAGTAGCCGCCCCGAAAATAACCCCTCTGGGCGACGGCGAAGTAAAGGAGGGACATGGAGTAGGGGTCGTCGTGGTAGTAACCCAGATTGGAAACGAGCGCCAGTTTCAGGGTTTTGTCGTTTATGATGGAATCGAGAAAGTCCCCTACGGTCTGCCGCTCCCGGAAGACCACGTTTTTGTAGAGCAGGGGAAAGACCGGCATGAGGAGGGCACTTTTCAAGGGAGACGTGGGGAGGCGCCGGATCTCCGCGGAGATATGGTCGATCGTCCTGAAGAACGCGGCGATTCCGTCCCGTTCCCGGGGAAAGGTCTCCATGAACAGGGCCTGGGCCGCGTCGAAGTCGTCCGGTACCGTTATCTCGAATTTCCCGTGTTTCAGCCGGTAGAACTCGGGGATCTTGACGAATTCCACCGCCGTCTTTATCTCCAGTTCGTCGAACAGCCGGGCTTTAGCGTCGTTTTCCTCCCACCCGTCGAGTTCGTGAAGTCCCACCTCGATGGTCAGGTCTTTCCGTCGGAACGTGGTTGCACAGCCGCCGGCTACGGCGTGCTGTTCGAGGAGAAGGACCTTTCTGCCGGCTTTGGCAAGGAGTGCGCCGGAGACGAGTCCCCCGAGACCGCCGCCGATAACGATCACGTCGTGGCGTTCAGGAGGCATCGTTCGATCCCCCGCCGGTCAGCCAAGGGGGTACGGGGCTGCGGTGGCCGGTGAACTGGACGGCCGCGGCATCGGCCGGGTACTCCCGCCGACGGGATGCGGCGTCTTTGATGAGGTTGCCGAAGAAAACCCCCACGTATCCGATGACCACCGACGCCAACCCCGGCATGAGCCCACCCCCGCCTTTTTTCCGATTCGATCCCGTACTCCGCCCTGACCCCCGGAGGATGGCCCGGCCCCGGTACGCACTCGGGTTGATGCCATCTTATAGAAAAACGGGTAGGGAATCAAGGCGCCGGCGAATGCCGGCGCGGGGGGAGCGCCCGGCCGTGTCTACGAGGATGAGGTCGGCGTCCGCCAAGCGGCGCAGCGCCACCTCGAGGCTGCGGGCGTCGTGGGCGACCTCCAGGGGGATGCCGATCAGGTCGGCGTAGCGGCCGAGCTGCTCGGCGCCCGCGATGCGATAGTCGTCAACGCTGATCAGGCCGACGCGACGACGATCGATGAGCGCAGCCTTGGCCGCGAGCTTGGCCAAGGTGGTGGTCTTGCCAACGCCCG
>CAYYSS010000196.1:0-5680 GCA_964474325.1 uncultured Nitrospirota bacterium | reverse complement strand
ATCCCCGGCAATGTTACGATCCAGGTCCTGACCCAGGCCCGGGAGCACCTGATCGCCCGTACGTTTGACGGTATCCGGGGCGCCCCGTCGGTGGTGGTCCATCTCTATAACCCCACGTCGGCGCTTCAGCGCCGCGTGGTCTTCGGGATGTCCAAACGGGAGATCCTCGACATGGCGGTCGAAGGAACCGTTCTCGTCAGAGAGTATGCCGACAAAACGGATACCGATGGAGTTCAGTTCGAGTACTCGCCGGAAAGCTTCACGGGCACGGAACTCGAGTACGCGCTGGACGTCACGACCGCCGTGGTGGAGACCTGGGCTCCGGAGGCCGGAGAACGGGTCATCCTGAACCTGCCGGCAACGGTGGAAATGTCGACACCCAACATCTACGCCGATCAGATCGAGCTGTTCTGCCGCCGCTTTCCGCTTCGCGACAGGGTATGTGTAAGCGTACACACCCACAACGACCGGGGCACCGCGGTAGCGGCCGCCGAACTGGCCCTCATGGCGGGTGCGGAGCGGGTCGAGGGTACGCTCTTTGGAAACGGTGAGCGTACCGGCAACGTAGACTTGGTCACCATGGCGCTCAATATGTATACCCAGGGCGTCGATCCCGGGCTCGACTTCTCCCGCATCGACCACGTCGCCGGTGTGTACGAAGCCTGTACCGGAATGCCGGTTCCGCCCCGGCACCCTTATGTCGGCGAACTTGTCTACACCGCGTTTTCGGGATCCCATCAGGACGCGATCCGCAAGGGGATGAACTGGATGAAGAAGAAAAAAGACCGGCATTGGGAAGTGCCCTATCTCCCGCTGGATCCCCGGGACCTGGGGCGGTCCTACGAATCCGTCGTGCGGGTCAACAGTCAGTCGGGCAAGGGGGGCGCCGTCTGGGTCATCGAACAGGTCGGGGGGTTCCGTCTCCCCAAAGACATGCACGCCGAATTCGGAAGACTCGTCCAGGGTTTGGCGGATCGCAGAGGCGATGAACTCGAAGCAGGGGAGATCCGCGGGCTGTTTGCAAAAGAATATCTCGAAGCGGACGACCCCATCGCCTATGTCTCCTCGACGCTCACGGCAAATGGATCGGACACCTGGACCCGTGTACGACTGCGCGTGCTGATCGACGGGGAACGCAGGGAAATCCTCGGAGAAGGCGTGGGGCCGTTGGACGCCGCGGCCCGGGGCCTTACTGATTTTTTCGGGGTCCGGATGCGGATTCGGCACCACGTTCAGCATGACCTTGAGAAAGGTTCGTCGGCCCGCGCCGTTTCCTACGTAGCCGTCGAAACCACCGACGGACGCGTCGTGTTCGGCGTGGGAATCGACCGGCATATCGGTCGCTCGGCGTTGCGGGCTCTCGTCTCCGCCGTGAACCGGTCGGGACTCCTCAAGGCCGGCGGCCCTGATACTTCCATGAACGCCGACGGTCGACCCCGGTACAATAGGCGGCATGGCTGAGGGCTCTGCTGCGGAAAAAAACACTTCCGAGATCAAACGGGTAACCAAGGCGGCCGGCGCAATGTCGGCCGCCACCATGGTGAGCAGGCTCCTCGGTTTCGTCCGTGATATGCTCTTTGCTTTCTTCTTCGGGGCCACGGCGGCCATGGACGCCTTCCTGGTCGCGTTCCGGATACCGAACCTCCTTAGGGAACTCTTTGCCGAGGGTTCCATGTCGGCGGCCCTGGTGCCGGTCATGACCGAGACCGAGGAGCGGGAGGGTCCCCGGGAAACGGAACGGCTCGGCCGGGTGGTGTTCACGTTTATCCTGTCGGCAATCGGGGGGATTACGGCGCTTGGAATCCTGTTTGCGCCCGAGATCGTTACCGCAATCGCCCCGGGTTTTCTCGAACGCCCCGAGACCTTCCGGACCACCGTACTTCTTACCCGCGTGATGTTTCCGTTTCTCCTGTTCGTGAGCCTCTCCGCCTTTGCCATGGGGAGCCTGAACACCCGGGGCGTATTTTTTCTCCCCGCCCTGGCCCCTGCGGTACTCAACGTGGTCACCATCGTGGTCGTCACCCTGGTCGCCCGCCGGGTTACACCCCCCGTGCTCTCCGCTGCCATCGGTTTTTCCGCCGGGGGCTGTGCTCAGTTTCTCTTCCAGGTCCCGAGCTTTCTCAAGCGGGGGTATTCCCTGAGACCCCTCTTTGCGTTTGCCCACCGGGGGCTGCGCACGATTCTTCGGCGTATGCTCCCCGTGGTCGCGTCAATGTCGACGGCCCAGATCAACATTTTCGTAACCAATATCCTCGCCTCGTTTCTCGCCGCGGGGAGTATCACGTACCTGTTCTACGCCATGCGGCTGATACATCTCCCGATCGGCGTTTTCGGTGTCGCGGTCTCAACGGCCGTATTGCCCTCGCTTACCCGTCTTCACGTGCGGGAGGACCGGGAGGGTTTCGTGGATACGTTCTCCCACGCCCTCAGACTTCTCTTCTTCCTCACAATCCCCGCAATGGCAGGTCTCATCGTGCTTCGGGAGCCGATTGTGGCTACACTGTTCGAACGGGGCCGCTGGGGTCCCGACGGCACGGCGGGAACCGCTGAGGCCCTCCTGTTTTACGCGGCGGGTATAGCGTCCATGGTGGGCGTGCGGGTGCTTGCGGCAACGTTCTACGCCGTGGGCGAGACCCGGACGCCGGTCCGGGTGGCCGTAATAGGTATGGCGAGCAACATCGCCTTGAGTCTGCTGTTGATCGGTCCCCTCCGCCACGGCGGCCTGGCCCTTGCAAACGCCCTCGCGGCGACGGTTCAGGCCCTGCTCCTCGCGTATCTGCTCCACAGACGCCTCGGCCCGCTTCGGCTTCGCCGGACGTCGGCCGTTATCGGGCGTATAATCCTTTCGGCGGGGGCCATGGCGGTCCCGGCTTTTTTCGTAAGTCGCCTTACCCTCTGGCGGATCGGCCCGTCGGGGCTTCGGGCGGCCGTACTCTTTCTTACCATCGCCCTCTGTGTGCTCGTCTATGGCCTTGCGGCCCGGGCTCTCGGTATTCAGGAACTCCGGCGCGTGTTAGAATTACTATCGGGCAAATTCAGCCGGGGAGGTGAAGATGGAGCTTAGGAGTATTGCGGTGGGTCCCCTTGAGGTCAACTGCTATATTGTGGTGGACCCGAAGAGCCGTTCGGCGATCGTCATCGATCCCGGCGACGAGCCGGACCGCATCGAAGAGACGGTAAAGGCCATGGGTGCCACCGTGGTGGGGCTCGTCTGCACCCACACCCATTTCGACCACGTAGGGGCTATCCCGGAACTCCGGGAACACACCAAGGCCCAGGTACTTATCCACGAAAAAGAAAAAGAGATCTACGACGCCGCGAAGGATATGGCCGCCTTCTGGGGTTTCGAACTCGCCCCCCTGCCCGAGCCCGACGGCTATCTGGTCGAAGACGACACGGTGGCGGTCGGGGATCTCGCGTTCAAAGTGATTCATACCCCGGGGCACAGTCCCGGCGGCATCTGCCTTGCGGGCCACGGGGTCGTGTTTACCGGCGACACTCTGTTTACGGGGTCGATCGGCCGGACCGATTTCCCCGGGGGCGACTACCAGACCCTGATCGATTCCCTCGGCAAACTCGCGGGGCTTCCCGAGTCCACCGTGGTCTACCCCGGCCACGGCCCCCAGAGCACGATCGGCGAAGAAAAACGGGAAAACCCGTACATGAGCGGCGCCCTGGCCGGCTGAATCCCGGCACGTGCCGGCCCGTGCCGGCGTTATTTCTTACTCGGCGGCCGCCGGCGTAAACGTCCGCTGGGCCATTTCGTTGTCGAGCATGAGAATACCCTTGCCGTCGTTGCCCACACGCTTGACGTTCGCAAGCACCTGTCCGGCGGAGGCTTCTTCCTCCACCTGTTCGGTTACAAACCATTCGAGAAAGATCCGCGTGGCATGGTCGTTTTCCTTCATGGCCTGGGTCGAAAGTTTGTTGATATACGACGTAATCAGCTGTTCGTGTTTAACGGTTTCTTCAAACACCGCCGCGAGCGACTTGAAAGAGGCAGGCGGAGCATCGATTCCGCCGAGTTTCGCGGCCCCCCCCGCTTCGTTGAGGTAATCGAAAAATTTCATGGCGTGGCTCAGCTCCTCCTGGGCCTGCACGCGAAGCCAGTTGGCGAAACCGGGGAGGTCCTGGCCGTCGCACCAGGAGGACATGGCAAGATACAGGTATCCCGAGTAAAACTCCCGGGTCATCTGATTGTTCAGGCTCTTTTGCATCGTTTTCGAAAGCATATTTTTCTCCTTGATCGCGATTGGTGTTCCCGCCGTTCGGTGGTTCGTTCCGGCACGGGCTTTTATCGTACCACGGTCGGGGCGGCGTGAGAAATGATGCGTAAACCCTGTTGTTGCAAAAGAATTCCCGCGAAAGGGGCCGGTGGGATAAAAAGATACACACGGCCGGCCTTCGGCGGCAGTCAGAAGGGAGAAGAAACAAGGGAGAGGGGTCTTCCCGCCTCTCATTCCCCTCGCCCATTGCCTCTCGTCTATAGCCCATCCTTCACGCCGTGTCAGCGCGGATTACATTAAGCCGGGGCCGGCATACTCATTTTGATAAAATCCCGCACGTAATACGGGACGCGGGTAAGAAGGAGGTAGTCGGAGAAATCCGCCTCCACGACGTCCCGTGCGACGTTCCACCGTTCGCCCGCCCGGCAGAAAATACCGTAGACACTGGCCCCCGTACGGGCGGCCAGTTCGGCCAGCAGGTCTTCTTCCCAGCTCGTACTGAAACGGTCGTCGAGCCACCGCCGGATGTCGGCGGCGATGTAGGGGAATGCGGCGATAACGATGACGGGGCAGAGAATGTTCAGAATATCCTTTAAGACTGCGTGTACCACGGCGTTCACCTCTACATTCGTTCTCTCCCCTATAGGTATCGGCACGAGTGTTTTTCTGTTGAGACAGCATTTTTCATGCCGCAGATCGCCTCAACCGGAAACGGGCCGGAACGGACGCGTCGGAAGTACTCCATAGCCCCGGAATCGGGGCTCGGCGGATTGTTCCAGGTGTAAGTAATTCCCTTTTTTTCAGGAGGTTGGTTTCTGTGTCCGCAACTTCCGGTCCAATGCCGGAACCGGTCCCGGACCGCCTTCGGCGGAATCCAACATACGGCACCGCGGTACCGGCAAAATTGTACGGTTTTCCCTACATTTTTGGGGGGCCAGGGTCGCCGATGCCGCGGACAGGAGGCAACGCGGATTTCTCACGGTCTTCCGGCCGCGGGACCGGAAAGCCACAAAGCTTCTGCGTTGCGCTCGATCCGGGTACCCGGGTACCGTCAGGTACGCCTGCGCGCCCCGAAGGGCAGGGAGAAGTGAAACGTGAAACGTTTTGCGTTTTACGTCTTACCCTTACAGCGGCATAAAATTCGGGGCCGGCGGCCCCTTTTCCGGGAAATTCTTGCAACGTTAAGGTTGCCTCTACCCCTCTCGGCCGCAATCTGCCTCCGCCGGCCCCTCGCAACGAGACACCGTGAGAAACCCGGGTTAAAATAATTTATTGAACTGGAATGTCGTTCCGTCCGGCAACCCGCAGGCGGACGCGGGTTCGCACGATACGATTGTTACCGACGCCGTATTGAGGGACGTGAACGTGACCCTGACAACGGCATTTTCTTCGGCGATCAGCGACGACATGGTAGCTGTGTTACCGGAAAGCGTCCCCAGATAAACATCGTAGTA
>CAYYSS010000195.1:0-5705 GCA_964474325.1 uncultured Nitrospirota bacterium | reverse complement strand
ATCGGGTATCCGGAGCCTTTCCCGGACGGGATACACCCTTCTTAGCTTCGACCTGAGCGCGAACCCGATTCCCCTCTGGGCCACGGACGTATATATCATCGTGTTTTACCGGGGGATACTCGGAAACGACCTGGATGCAATTGCCGCGGGTTCGAAGGATATCAGCGAGCCCACGCCGGTGGACCTGCTGAGTTCCATGGATTACGTCTGCCTGAACGATTCATGGTACGGGGCCGGAAGCCCGGAGGCGATTGCGGTGGTGGACACGGATAACGACGGGGATGCGGACCTGGCGGACGTCTACGCCCACGGGCTCGGAAACGTCCGGTTGCGGTTCAGCCGGACGGATAAACCGGCAAGGGCCACGGCGACGGTGTACGATCACCTGGTTCCGTATATCGCCCCGGGGGAGTTTCACCGTGCGGTCTACCTTCTCGGGGACAGTTGGCTTTACGGAAGCGTGTACCGGGACCCGGACGTTCGGGTCGATCCCTACGATCCCTGGACGCCCTGGGAGCACACCTATCAGCCGCCGGCGGATCTTTTCTTGTTTCCGACGATCAGGAGGCAGGGGTCTCAGCAGAACCCGCCCCCGTTCTGGTCTTTCCGGGGGCGGAACTTCTGGTACGGAAAATGGTGGGCGGGGGAGGTCTATCCTTCCGGTTCGTCCTGCGACCCGAACGCCCTGCCGGCGGCGGTGACGGTGACGCCGTGAGGGAGAGCGGGGTGAATCCGGGGAAACGGGGGCTTGCGATGAAAATGCCAGGGTTTGCGATTGTATGGAATATCGTCCTGGTCTTCGCGTGCCTTGCGGCGGACACGGTGGAGATGGGCATGCTCGGGATGCAGGCCGCCTTCGTGAACAAGGATGCCGACTGGAAACCGCTTCTGGTCGACGAAAGATCGAAGATAGAAATCTACTACGATCTCCTCCCGGCCCGCTCCCGGCGCAGCAACGCAATAAAGGTACGCCTCAAGGAGGTGTACCCGAACGGGGAAGCCGCCGCCGAGGCGATACGCAAACGGGCCCGCGGGCTCGGAGACCGGCCCGCGGTGGCGCCGATGGGTCCTTCCGGCAGAAAGACCGCATATTCCATCCGGACCGCGGACGTGTCCTGCGCCGGAATCCGGATCGGATTCGACGGCCTCGTCTTCGATTACGACCGGGACGGGACGGCGGTCGGTTTCTTCCCGGGCGTCCGGTCGGAAGGCTTGGTGATTGCGGGAACCGGAGAGGAAGCCATCTATCGGGCGGTCTGTCCCAATGAGAAGACGGTCCCCGCAGACGCCCCCGCCGGAAGTGCGCACACTGATGCAGGGCCGGCCGATTATACGGATCCTGTCTCGGGAATGGAGTTCATTCGTGTAAAAGGCGGCTGTTACCACCGGAGCGCGAACAGGCCCGGCGCGGACGGTTCGGCCTCCGAAGGTTCTGGAAAGCGGGTCTGCGTTGACGGGTTTCTCATGGGCCGGTACGAGGTGACCCGGGCGGAATGGGAAAGCGTGACAGGGGCGGAGTCCGTTCACGTCGTCGATTGCGGCCCCCGTTGTCCCGCAGACTTCGTATCGTGGACGATGGCGACGGAATTCGCGGAAAAGCTCAGCGTAAAGACAGGCCGGAGGTTTCGCCTGCCCACCGAGGCCGAATGGGAGTACGCAGCCACGGGCGGCGGGAGGGAGACGAAATACGCGGGGACCGACAGGGAGGAGGAACTTCCCGGCTATGCCTGGTATTCGGCGAACTCCGAAGGCCGGATCCACGCCGTGGGAGGAAAGAAGCCGAACGCCTTCGGCCTTTACGATATGAGCGGAAACGTCTGGGAGGCGGTGCGTGACTGGTACAACGAGGACTATTACCGAAACGGACCGGAAAAGAACCCGCCCGGGCCTGCTTCCGGGAAGGAGCGGGTGATCAAGGGCGGGGCCTATTACTGCATCGAGTCGGCGGCCCGGGCGCGAAACCGGGGCACGTCGCCCCCGAAACAACGCAGCGGCGGGCAGGGGTTCCGGCTGGTGCTCGAGGAATAAGCCCTGCCCCTGCCGTAAACCCGGCAAGGTGCGAGACGGCATGAGTATGATCCTTCCGGCCCTTCGGATCCATGACCCGGGGGGCCCGATCTCCGGGGGACCGGCCGGAAACGTATAATAGAAGAACTGTTCCGCCGGAGATGCAAACCCTTCGATCCATAGAACGCAAACTCGCCCGGGGCCAGCGGCTCGACTCCGGGGACGCCCGCCTGCTCTACGAGAGCCCGGACATCCATGCCCTCGGCCGTCTCGCCCGCCGGGAGGCCTTCCGGCGGCACGGCGACCGGGTGACCTTCGTCCGGAACCGGCATGTAAATCCCACGAATATCTGCGAAAACCGCTGCCGCTTCTGCGCCTTCAGCCGCTCCGCCGGCGATGTGGGGGCCTTCGAACTCACCATGGAGGAGATCCTCGCCCGGGCCGGCGAGGCCGCCGCGGCCGGGGCCGTGGAGCTTCATATCGTGGGGGGGCTTCACCCGGACCGGCCCTTTTCCTTCTACACGGAGATGCTCTCGGCGATCCGGGCCGGGTACCCGGGGCTTCATCTCAAGGGATTTGCGGCGGTGGAGATCGATTTTCTGGCGAAAAAGGCCGGGCTCGACCTCGACCGGACCGTGGCCGCTCTTCGGGAGGCCGGTCTCGGTTCCCTGCCCGGGGGCGGCGCCGAGATCCTCGGCGCCCGGGTCCGGCGGAAGATCTGCCCCGAAAAGATCAGCGGGAGCCGCTGGCTCCGGGTGATGGAGGTAGCACACCGGGGCGGCCTCCGTTCGAACGCGACGATGCTCTACGGCCACGTGGAGTCCGTCGACGACCGGATCGCCCACCTCCGGCGGCTCCGGGAACTCCAGGACAGAACCGGCGGTTTCAACGCCTTCATCCCCCTGCCCTTTCACCCGGACAATACCCGGATCCCGGTCTCCCGCCGCACCCCGCCCGAGGACGATCTCCGGACAATCGCCGTAAGCCGCCTCTTTCTCGACAATATTCCCCACATCAAGGCCTACTGGGTGATGCTCGGCACGGGTATCGCCCAGATCGCCCTCGAATACGGGGCCGACGACATGGACGGCACCGTGGTGGAGGAGAAGATCTCGGCCATGGCCGGACGCCGGAGCCCCGGAACCCTCACCACGGACGAACTCGTCCACCTGATCCGCCGGGCGGGACGAACCCCGGTGGAGCGGGACGCCCTCTATCATCCGATCCGCGTCTGGAACGGGGAATGATCCTCCCCGGGCCGGAAGGGATACTCCGACTCCTGCCCCTCGCGAAGGAAGGCCGGGCCGGACCGGCCGGCGATCCGATAGAGATCCCCGACGGCGCTACCCTGGGCCGGGGAGGTGAAAACACCGTGGTTCTCGCCGACCCGGGGGTGTCGAAACGGCACGCCCGGCTTTTCCGGAAGGACGGCGCCTGGTACGTGGAGGACGCGGGTTCCTCGAACGGAACGAAGGTAAACGGCCGTTTCACCCGACGCTCCCCCCTTGCCGCCGGAGACCGGATCGACTTCGGGCCCCTGGCCTTCCGGGTCGAGATCCCCGCCGCCCCGCCGCCCCCGGCCGCAGAGCCCGTGCTTACCCGCGTGATCGACCTTCCCCGGCGGGAGTTCGATTTCCGGCCCGCCGGGGAACTCGACCCCGAGACCCTGAAGAAGGACTACGACCGTCTCCTGGCCGCCCACAAAATGAGCCGGGCCATGGCCGTGGGACTTCCCCTCGACCGGCTTCTCGAACGGGTGCTCGACGTGCTTTTCGAGATGATCCGGGCCGATACGGGGGCGGTCCTCCTCGGGGAGGGACTCGAAAGCCTCGAGGTCCGCTGTCACCGGGGCCGGGCGGGGGGCGACGGCTCCCCGCCCCGGCTTTCCCGCACGGTACTCCGTGAGGCGGTGGAGGGCCGCCGGGCCGTCCTTGCCGCCGATGCGGCGACCGACGACCGCTTCTCCGGAAGCGAGAGTATCCTTCTCCGGGACATCCGCTCGATCCTCTGCGTACCCTTGATCGCCGGCGACCGGGTCCACGGGGCGATTCACCTCGATACCCGGGGCCGGGCCGGGGCCTTCGGGGAAAAGGATCTCCGGATCCTCACGGCCGCCGCCCACCAGGCCGCCACGGCGGTGGACAACGAACGCCTGATCCGAAAAATGGAGGAAAACGCCCGGACCAAGGAGCAGCTCAAGCGCTTCCTGCCCCCGGCGGTGGTGGCGGGCATGATGGAGGACCGGATCGAACTCGACCGATCGCCCCGGGAACTCACGGCCACGGTCCTTTTTTCCGATATCCGGGGCTTCACCTCCCTTTCGGAGAATACCCCGCCGCCGGACCTGATCCGGCTTCTGAACGACTATTTCGACCGCATGGTGGAGGCCGTCTTCGCCCACGGCGGCGTACTCGACAAGTTCATCGGCGACGCCCTGATGGCCGTCTGGGGAACACTCGAACCGGAAGACGACGGGGGCGCCCGCCGGGCCGTGAACGCCGCCCGGGCCCTCCTCGCGGGACTCGAGGAATTCAACCGGAGCCGTCCCGAGGGACTCCCGCTCCGGATGGGAATCGGGGTCAACACGGGCCCCGTGGTGGCGGGCTTCATGGGGGCATGGAACCGGAGGCTCGAATTCACGGTGGTGGGCGATACGGTAAACGTGGCGAGCCGTCTCTGCTCCCGGGCCGCCGCCGGGGAGATCGTGATCGGCCCCGAGACCTGGCGGCTTCTCGGCCGGCCGGAAGACGCGGTCCCCTCCGAGGGGGTCCGGCTCAAGGGGAAGGCCGAACCCCTTCCCGTCTACACGATCCGGCATCCCGGGGAGTAAGCCCGTGGGTCTCCGCGAGCGGGCCCGGCGCTACCTCGGCTATACCGACCGGCCGACCGAGGCCGACCTTCTCGCGGGGCTTGCCCGAAGCCGGGAGACGAGCGAGTACGAAATCTTCGTGGATGCCGCCCGGCGCTGGAACCTTCCCCCCGCCCGGCCCGAGGCGGATTTCAGCGACTATCTCACCGGGGGAGCCCTCCCCCACTACGTCCGGGCGGAAATCCGGGCCTCCGGCTACCGGGACCGGCCCCACGAGGACATCCGCCTGATGCTCGACTGGGCGGCCCGCCTGCGCCGGCGGAAATGAGGCCTGTCGTTCTTGTCCAAAATAGGTCTTTCTTTTCCTCTCCCCCCCTTTCATAAAGGTCGCGATCTTTCGCCGATTCTTCTGCGGCAAATTGCCCGGGATATCGGAATGACTGTCAGGGATTTTCCCGATAACGGGTAAAAAGGCGCGGGGTAAGCCCGCGTAATGATCCGGGGCCGCCTGGCGCACGGTAAAGCAAACGGCTCAGGACGCATGATCGCGGGGGGAGTCTTCCTTGGGCGGGCAAAGAAGATGAACAAACTCGTTGTTCAATCAAACCCGATGCACGGGCAAAGATGTACGGGCAAAGAGGAGCCTCATCAACCGATTAATGAAATCAGCAATCCAATCGTTACGTATACCTTACAGTTGCATAAAATACGGGGCCGGCGGCCTCAAAAAAATCCGCAACACGGCGTTATTATTGGTTGAAACAGCGCCGGGGCGCAGGTCTGTGTGATGTTGCAGGAATTCACCTTTCGTGGCGTTTACCGTACGGTGCCCGGACCCGTCGTACATTCCGCACTTTCGCGAAGAGATTTCTCCGAATTAATTTCAGCG
>CAYYSS010000194.1:0-5770 GCA_964474325.1 uncultured Nitrospirota bacterium | reverse complement strand
GCAAACTGCAAAGTCGGATCGACCCTTCGTCGAGAAGACCCGACTCGGGAAGTTGTGGATAAAGAAACTAAGGGGGCCGTATCGGAGACGAAACAAGTGGCGGGTAGGCGTAAAAAGAAAACGGGGAGGCCTCTGCTTGTGGCCGTGCGGGCGTATTTTCTGCGCCTCACGATCGCCGGAAAGATGCTCCTCGGCTATATCTCTCTCGTGGGGCTCCTTGCTCTTGTCTCGGTATATGCCCTGGTCAACCTCAATAACCTCAACAGTATTAACACCAGCATTCTTGAGACCGACGTCCCGGTTATCGATGCCGCGGACAAGATGATCGATGCGGTTCTGGCTCAGGAGTTGTACGCCCGGCGCTATCTGATCCTGAGTACGCCTGAAATGCTGAAGATCTTCTGGGCGAGGAGCCAGGAGTTCGACGAACTCCTGGGGAGGGTACGGTCCATGCCGGAGGAACGGAGGTTTCCGGTCGAGACCCTCGGCCGACTGCATCGCCAATACAACGAGATCCTGATTCATGGAATGGACGAACGGAGCCTGCCGGGACGCGAGGGCGGCAGTGACTTTGACGAACGTGTCAAAGCGCTTCAGGAGCAACTGGTGGATCGGATTAAAGAGATGTCGGCGGTCGCCCTCAGGGACCAGAACGAAAAGACCGGCCGGACTGCCACCCTCGGTCACCTGGCCTATCAGGCCGCCTGGGTCATGGGGGCAGTGGCCCTGGCGCTTTCGCTGATTGCCGCGGGATTGATCACCCGTAACATTTCCGGAGCAATCCGGAAGCTCAAATTCGCAACGGAGATGATCGCTGAAGGAAAATTCGACTACGAACCGAACATAACGAATAAGGACGAACTTGGAGACCTGGCGACCGCGTTTACGACCATGGCGAAACGTCTCAAACGGCTTGAAGAGATGTATCTGGACGCCAGCCCTCTCACACGGCTCCCCGGGGGTATTGCCATTGAAAACATTCTTCGGAAACGCATCGAGAGCGGGGAGCCGTTTGCCTTTTGCCTGGCGGATCTGGATAATTTTAAAGCATACAACGACCGATACGGCTATGCGAAGGGAAACGAGGTTATCCAGGCTACGGCCACTATCATAGAGGACGTGGTAAGTACCCACGGCGGCGACGACGATTTCGTCGGGCACGTGGGCGGTGACGACTTTGCAATCCTGACGAGTCCCGACCGCTTCGCGCGTATCTGCACCCGGGTCATAGATCGTTTCGACGAACGAATCCCCGGGTTCTACGATGAAGAGGATCGCCGACGGGGTGCGATCAGCGGAAAGGACCGGCAGGGACGGGAAACCGACTTTCCCCTTGCGACGTTATCGATCGCGGTCGTCACGAATAAGACGGTAGAAGTGGAGAGCCACATCCGGGTGGGTGAAATCGCCGCGGAACTGAAGGAATACGCCAAGACGATTCCCGGGAGTGTATATATTGTGGACCAGCGACGGGATGAGAAGGCGCGAGGGGAACGAGAAGGCAACAATGGCAATGTCCTGCCCTTTCCGGATTCCTCGGGTTCCTCGAAAGGCTGAGCTAATGATCGACAAGGTAGGGGAGTGTGTGCGGGGCGTTCTGGTTTTCATCGTAGGCGTTACCCTGTTTTCTGGATGCGTTCATACCGGGACGATGTCTCGACCGGGTGGTTCCGGCGTCGCATGGACGCCGCCCGACGACGTGCCCGGGGAGATCGAGCGGCTCGAGCGGCGCGCGGCCCAGTCGTCACCCCGGGCGGAAGCCGATGTGTACCTTCAACTGGCACGCCTTTACGCAAGTCACCGAAACCCCGACCGGGATCTGGTCAGGGCGGCCGAAAACGCCGATCGCTTTGCCGAGATGGATCCGGGGGCCTTGACCCGGGATTACGACCTGGAAAACTGGATCGCCCTGTTACGGGACATTCGCACCCTGATGGGGAAACTCGAAACGGCCGACGCAGGGGAGCGGAAACTCCGGAAAAAGCTGTCCGCGGAACAGAGACGGGTACGTGCGTCGGACGATCGGGTACGAAAACTGGAAAAGGAGGTTGCCCGGCTCACCCGGCGGATAAAGACACTCGAAGACAAGAACAAAGAACTCTCCGGGAAGATCGAAAAACTGAAATACCTCGATCTTAAATTAGAAGAAAAGCGCCGCACCTTTAAATAGCGGATCTGCATGCGGAACCGGCGGGTTCCGTCCGTTTCCGAAGAGCCGTCGTGATAGAGGCACAGATGAACGCACTCGTTCTGGCGGGTGGGGCCGCCGCACTCTACCTTATCGCCTATTACAGCTACGGCAGGTTTCTCGCGCGGAAGATATTCCGGATTGATCCCGGGCGCGTCGTGCCGAGCCGTGAGTTGCAGGACGACAGGGATTTCGTCCCGGCAAAACGCTCCGTACTCTTCGGGCATCATTTCACCTCGATTGCCGGGACCGGTCCCATCGTCGGCCCGGCCATCGCCATTATCTGGGGTTGGGTTCCCGCCCTGGTCTGGGTCCTGTTCGGGTCCGTTCTCATGGGGGCGGTCCACGATTTCGGGGCACTGGTCGTATCGCTCCGAAACCGGGGACGCACCATCGGGGATCTTGCCGGCGACGTGATCACCCCCCGGGTGCGGATACTGTTTCTGCTGATCATCTTCTTCGCACTCTGGATCGTTGTGGCGATTTTCGGGGTGGTGATCGCCGTGGTGTTTAACCTCTACCCGCAGGCGGTGATACCGGTCTGGCTCGAAGTCCCCATCGCTCTGTGGCTTGGGTTTATGGTCTACCGGAAGGGGGCGCGGCCCCTGCCTCTGAGTATTCTGGCCGTGTGCCTGCTGTACGGGGCTGTGTATCTGGGGACGAAGTTTCCCGTCTCCATGCCCCAGCTCTTCGGCCTGAGTCCGGTGGCGGTCTGGGTCGTGATCCTGCTTGTGTATGCTTATATTGCCTCGGTCCTGCCGGTGCAGACCCTGCTTCAGCCCCGGGACTATATCAATTCCCACCAGCTCTTCGTGACCCTGGCCCTCCTTGCAGGCGGCGTTATTGTTGCGCGACCGGCCGTCGTGGCCCCGGCGGTGGACCTGGCGCCGGTGGGGGCCCCGCCGCTGTTGCCCATGCTTTTCGTGGTTGTGGCATGCGGGGCGATTTCGGGGTTTCATTCCCTTGTCTCCTCAGGGACGTCGTCGAAGCAGTGCGAAAGCGAGGGCGACGCCCAGGCCGTGGGGTACGGATCGATGCTCATGGAGGGGATGCTTGCCGTGCTGGTGATTGTAGCCTGCGGTGCGGGTATCGGGATGGGACTTGAAAAAGGCGGAACGATCCTCGTCGGTCAGGCCGCGTTCAGCGCCCACTATGCCAGCTGGGCGGCGGCCAAGGGGCTCGGTTCTAAATTGGGTGCCTTTATAACGGGGTCGGCCAATATGATTGAAAGCCTCGGTCTCCCCCATGGATTGACCATGGCGGTTATGGGGGTCTTCGTCGTTTCCTTCGCCGCGACCACCCTGGATACGGCCACCCGGCTCCAGCGTTACGTGGTCGGGGAGCTCGGCCGGGCGATCAGGGTTCCCGCACTTACGGGAAAACACCCGGCGACCATGGTGGCCGTGGCGACGGCACTCCTTCTCGCCTTCCATAACGGCAGCGGCAAGGGGGCCCTGGTGCTCTGGCCCCTGTTCGGAGCCACGAACCAACTGCTTGCCGGTCTTGCGCTTCTGGTAATTACGGTGTATCTGGTACGCAGGGGTGCGCCGGTGGTCTACACCCTGGTGCCGATGGTGTTCATGCTCGCCATGACCGGTTGGGCGATGGTGCTGAATCTGGAAACGTTTTACGGTGCGAGAAACCGGCTCCTCTTCTGGGTCGGGTTTGCGGTATTCGCGCTGGAAGTCTGGATGGTGATCGAAAGCCTTGCGGTACTCCGCAGGGTCTACGGCACGGTCCGGGAGACAACCGAACCGGGGTGGGAGGTAGACGCGTGAACGGTGCCTTACGATGGGAAGGCCCGGGGGATATCCTGGGCTATTCCGGCAGCTACTGGGGCGTATGTGCGCTCCATGCGGCGGTCCGCCTGGATCTTTTTACCGTTCTCGGCCCCGAGGGGGGCCGCGCCGTGGATGTGGCCGAAGCCTCGGGGAGCGACGAGCGGGCCTGTGCTCTTCTGCTTGATGCGGTAACCGCTCTTGGACTCATCGAGAAACGGGAGGGCCGGTACCTGCCGACGGCGGCGGCCCTGCGGTACCTGTCCGCCGGGTCGGACGAGTATCTGGGGCATATAATTCTTCACCACCACTACCTGATGGAGACGTGGGCCAAGCTCCCCGAGGCGGTCGTCTCCGGCGCCCCGGTGGGAGGCCGGGTTTCCCGGGGGGACGACCCGGAACGGCGGAAGCGCTTTCTCATGGGCATGTTCAACATGGCGTCTCTTTCGGCCCCGAAGATCGTTCCCCATCTGGAACTCGGCGACCGGCGCCGCTTGCTGGACTTGGGGGGCGGGCCCGGAACGTACGCCATTCATATGTGCCGGGCGAATCCGTTACTTCGGGCCACGGTCTACGATCTGGAAACGACCCGCCCCTTTGCGGAAGCAACGATCGCACGCTTCGGCATGGCGGACCGTATCGAGTTTGTAGCGGGGGATTTCAATGCAGAAACGCTTGCCGGAACGTACGACGCCGCATGGATGTCCCACATTCTCCATGCGGAGACCGAGGAGGAGTGCCGGCGCATGATCGCAAAGGTCGTCGACGTCCTTGAGCCCGGTGGGATCGTCATGATCCACGAATTCATTCTGAACGACGAAAAGACCGGGCCCCTTTTTCCCGCCCTGTTTTCCCTGAACATGCTCGTTAACACCCCGGGCGGCCGGGCCTACGCGGAAGGAGAGATCAGGGCGATGCTCGAAGGAGAGGGGGTACGGGACGTACGGCGCCTGAGCCCGGACCTTCCCAACGGCGCCGGGGTGATCGTGGGAAGGGTCTGAGTTTTCCGGCCCGTTTGAGCCGGCCCCGGAACGATCATCCGATCAGAAGAGAACCAATGGACGAAAAGAAACGGGCAATCCCCGACTGGCACGAAAAATACGCAAACGAGGACGTGGAGACCATGCCCTGGTACTATCCCGGTCTCGACCCGGACATGGCCCGCGCTATTGAAGCGTATCCCATTCCGGGAACCGATATCCTCGACCTCGGTACGGGGCCGGGCACCCAGGCCGTGGCCCTGGCACAACGGGGATTCCGGGTGACCGGGACGGATATTTCGGCACCGGCTGTTGCAAAGGCCCGTGCCCGGTACGCCCGGGAAAACATGTCCGTGTGTTTCGTGGAGGACGATATTTTAGACACGGGTCTTGTCGACCGGTTCGACGCTGTCTTCGACCGGGGTTGCTTTCATGTCTTTCCCGAAGAGAAGCGGAACGATTACGTCGGGGCCGTGCAAAAGCTCCTTCGGCCCGGAGGCCTGCTCTTTCTAAAATGCTTCAGTACCGAGGAGACCATGGAAGAGGGACCCTACCGGTTCACGCCCGAGGAGATGCGCGGTTATTTTGAGGGGCCTTTCGAAATCCTTGAGATTCGCCCAGCCGAGTTTCAGGGGACGATTGAACCGTTCCCGAAGGCCCTCTTCTGCATCATGAAACGGCGGTAACGTTCCAGCGGGGTGTTGAAGAACCCTGCACGACTTCGGCGTCGGCGACCTCAAGAAAATCCTTAATGCGGCATGAAGGGCGCAGGCGAGAGGCAATGGGCGATAGGGGGGCGGGTTAAGGTTCCAGGTTCGAGGTTT
>CAYYSS010000193.1:0-5812 GCA_964474325.1 uncultured Nitrospirota bacterium | reverse complement strand
GAGGCGGGGATAGGGGTTTTATCGGCCTTGACACGGGGCACTCTAATGGGTGCCCGAACGGGCTTACACTACGGTAATGCCCGGTTCGCCGTCTACGATTTCGCCGATCCGGTACGCGGCGACCCCTGCCGCGATGATTAACCGTTCGGCATCGTCGGCCTGTTCATCGGGAATGGACAGCAAAAGCCCCCCGGAGGTCTGCGGATCGAAAAGCAATTCCATCTGACTGTCGGTAAGTTTTCTCCGAACCTCCATCTTCTCGGCCGTCATCAGCCTGTTCGGTTTATTGCTCCCGGTGGTTTCGCCTTTCTCGTACATCTCCCGGGCGCCGGGATAGAACTGGAGCCGGTCGTAGTGAAGTACGACCCGCGCAGTACTTCCCAGGGCGACCTCGAGCAGGTGCCCGGCGATGCCGAAGCCCGTGATGTCCGTACACGCATGTATCGTGGTTTCGGAAAGCGCGGCTATTGCCGGGCCGTTCAAGGCCGCGACCGTGGGGAGGACGTTTTCTTCCACCTCCCGAAACGGCATCTTGCCGGAACGAACCGCGTTAAACAGGACACCGGCGCCGAGGGGTTTCGTGAGGATGAGGACGTCGCCGGTACGGGAACCGGAATTCCGGAGTATACGGTCCGGGTGTACGACGCCGTCGACGGCGAGACCGTATTTGGGTTCTTCATCATCCACGCTGTGGCCGCCCACAAGCGACGCCCCGGCTTCCACCACCTTGTCGTGGCCTCCGCGAAGTATTTCCTTCAGCACGCCGATATCAAGGTGTTTGGCCGGAAACAGGACCAGGTTCAGGGCCGTGGTGGGGCGCCCCCCCATGGAGTAGACGTCTGAAATGGAATTGGCCGCGGCGACCTGGCCGAACCAGTAGGGATCGTCCACCGGCGGCGTGATGAAATCCACCGTGCTGATCACGGCGATCTCGTCCGTAAGCCGGTAGACCGCCGCGTCGTCGGCGGTTTCAACACCTACCAGGAGGTTCGGATCGGTCGGGGGTGTAAGCCCCGAAAGTGCGTCCGACAGAACCGTCGGACCGATCTTCGCCGCTCAGCCGCAGGTGCGGGCCAATCCAGTAAGGGTCTTTTTCTTGAAGAATTCCATATTACGCCTTTCGCTCCGATAGTATAGCGCCAAATCCCCGTCCGGTTCTCGCTCCGCGCCGCCAGGTCCTCAGCTTCGTCGTGCGTGCCATCCGGACCGGGGGCTACACAGCCACCCGCTGAAAGCGCTCAAAAATGTATGTTTTTCAGGTAGTTATGAACCTGTAACCAACCTGTAACCTTCCATCACGTACCTTGAAGACAAATTCGGATGCCCCAAAATCCGTGGAAAGAGGCACAACGTTGGAGAGTTATATCGTTCATATCTATCGCCGGGGAGAGGGGAATAATCGGGAGATTAAGGGCACGGTCGAGGATATAAAGCGGGGAACCTCGGAGCCCTTTGCCGACGTCGACGACCTGCATCGGATACTGTCGAGGGGCTCTTGCGAAGAAAGGGGAAAGGACGAGACTGCATGAGCAGTGTCGAGTCGAGTTTGAAAAACAATGTTTTTTATCGCGGGACCGCCCTGAGAAAAACAATCCCCCACAATAAACAACTGAAACTTCACGAACTCGCGGCCCTCGCCCGCTATCACGATTGCGTGGTGTGGAAACTTTACAGCGGCATAAAATCCGGGCCCGCCGGCCCCTTTCGCGACAATTCTTTTACAACAATAGGGTTCATTATCGGTTTCGGATTCAAACGCCTTTTTTCGGGATGAGGTTCCTCTTTGCGCGTATATCGGGCTGGCCCGTGCATCGGGTTTGATTGAACAACGAGTTTGTTCATCTTTCTTTGCGCGCCGTATCAGGGGACAGAAGACAGAAATCAGAGGTCAGATACCGGACCAAACGATCTCGCTCGTACCGTCGGCATGTTTTCGTCCGTTACCGCCGACCGCCAACTGACGACCTTCCTCTCTCGGCCTCGTCCAAGGGGGGTAAGGAAGGAAGAAAAATCTATTTTGGACAAAAGTGTAACGGAATGAAAAACGCGTCGAGTTTTCAGTGCTACAATATCTCCGTTTCGGGTGAAATCCTGGCGTGCTTCGGTAGTGCCATCCGGTCTTGTCGGCGGCATGGCCGGTTTTTATCACGCGGGGGAACATGTGCCCTTCGATAAACATTCTCGGTGTAATGCGATGTGGTATGCGGATGCCGGCATCGTTGGTCGCGAAAGGAGCAGCTTGGTGCGTATCCGTTTTCGGGTGAATACCCTCACGCTGTTGTTTGTGTTGATTATTCCGGGCGCCTCGGCGTTCGGGGGGCATGGAGATGGAAGAAGCGCGTCGGGGAATTTGAGACAACGCCTGGGTTCCCTTGAGGCGGGCGCCGTTAAAGGCGAAAGAGCCGGATTTGCAGGGGAAGTCGGCGGCGTCGGATTCGCCGTAAGCGGTGTCGTGGACCTCGAGGGTTTTGCTCAGCGATCGGATAGTGAGGGCAATTCGTCAGGACTGGATTATTCCGTCGAGGCGGCGCTTGAGGCGGAAGTGAACGAGTACCTGTCCGGAGAAATCGTGCTCACGCACGACGAGGGGGACCCGCATATCGTCAACGTCGATGAGGCCTTGTTGTCGATCGAGGTAAAGGATATCGTCTCGTCGTTCACGTTTGCCCTCGACGCAGGCAAGCTCTACCTCCCCTTCGGTAAATTTGAATCCGCATTTGTGAGTGACCCTTTTACGGCGGATTTGGGTGAGACGAGAAACACCGCTGTCGTCGTCGGCCTGGAAAGCGAGTTGCTCACTGCGGATGCAGGGGTTTTCGGGGGTGATCGGGACGAAGAAGGGGCGCGCTCCGGAGTCGAATCTCTTGCGGTGACCTTGGAATTAAACATCGGCGAAGGCGGCTCGGTCGGTACGACCTATTTAAGCGACCTTGCCGAAAGCGACGCGGATCTTGTGACGGATTCGGCCCGCTACGAGACCAGCGTACCGGCCTTCGGCATTTTCGTCGAGTGGGAAGCGGGACCTTTTACGTTGACGGGGGAATATCTGACGGCGCTTCGGGGTTTTGGTGAGGGCGTTGTGGAGGCAAGTAAAGATCTCACGGGTGTAAGGCCGAGTGCCTGGAGCGGGGAGATTTCCTATGCGGGTAAGCGTTGGGTCGGGGCTGTGCGCTTGGAGGGCGCCCGCGATTACCTTGATGATCCGACACGCTTTGGCGCGGCGCTTTCCTTTGGCCTCGTTGAAAATGTGCTTGTCGGCGTCGAATATCTGCGCACCGAGGTTGACGACGAAAGCGTCGATACGGTCACCGTTCAGTTTGCACTGGAATTCTGAGGGTTCGGAACGGCGGTGTCCTTTTCGGCGGAGGGGCTCCGTTGGGGGGTGGGCCGGAAGCGGTCGTGAGTCGCATCCGTTCGGTGCCCTCCCGGTTAAGGACGACGGAATACCCGCCGCCGCGGAACAGTATACTGGGCGTGTTCTCGCTACCGGGCGGAAGTTCCGCCGTGTGGAGGAGTTGTTCTTCGAATTTTGTGCGTGTCACGGCAAGGACCAGCTCTTCCCCTACCCAAAGATTATGAAATTCGTCATTCGATAACACCGGGGGCTGTGCCGATTCTTCTTCGAACCTGAGATCCCGGTCGATTTCCGCCAAGAGCGGGAGTGTTCCTGAATAGATCGGCAGGCCGGAGGACAGGGATCGATATTCCACGAGCGTATATCCGGCACGCAGTTTTTCGCCGATACTGCGCTGGGCGGACCTGATAGATCGCAAAGGCAGGGAGTCACCGAAGGAAAAACACCAGCCGGGAATAATGGCTAGGGCAACGGCGATCGCCAGGACCGCACGGGCGGGTTTTCGGGTTATCTGCGTTGCTCCCCAGGCCGCCGAGATCAAGAGCGCCCCGGCCACAGGGAACAACAGGACGCCCCCGACGTTTGCCCGGAATTGTTCCAGATCGCCCGATGTGATCGGGATCCATCCGAGCGCAACAAGACAGACAAGGGCGCCGGTCACGGCCGCAAGTGGAACAAGTGTCCGCGCCACACGGCGGGTAGCGTCTGGATTTCCGGTGATAACGGTAGCCGCCAGGGCGGCGATCGCCGGAAACGAAGGGAGGACGTAGAGCGGCAGTTTGGTCTGTGGCAGGCTGAAAAGAACCGGCGGGAAAAAGGCCCAGAAAACAAGAAGCAGGCCCGGTGTCGAGGGGTGCTTCCGGAGGCTTCGGGCGCCGGTTATCGCCGGGAAGATCCACGGCGCCCCGAGAGCCGGAAACACGCCGAGATAGTAGTACCACGGGTGCGGGTGTCCCATCGCGCCGTTTACCCGGGCGGCAAGCTGGTCGCCGAGAAAATACCCGAGTAATTCCGGTTTTGCGGAGAGTACGGCGATATACCACGCCAAGGCAAGCAGTCCGGCGAGGGGTACGCCCCAACCCACGCCCCAGGAAACCGTTCGCAATCGCGGTGCGGCGCGGACGGAGAGGAGAAACAGCCCGATGATCCCCGCGTTGATGATGAGTACCACGGGGCCCTTGGTAAGAAAAGAAAGACCGCAGGCGATGTAGAAGGCGGAAAGGGAACCGCGGCCTCCCTTGCCGGACCAGATGTCGTACCAAGCTGTGAGCATAATCGCCTGCAGAGTGCAAAGAAGAAGATCGGTGGTGAGCATTCGACTGGCGCCGATCAGCGCCGGGGTCGTTGCCAGGAAAATCACGGCCCACGGAGCGGAGGCTTTGTTCACGTGTCGCCGTACAAAGCGCCAGAGTACGAAGGAGAGCGTCATGCCGAGGACTCCGAGCACGGCCCGGGCGCCCCACTCATTTACGCCGAAAACCTCATAACCGAGCGAGGTAAGCCAATAGATAAGCGGGGGTTTATGGAAATGATAAATCCCGAGAAGGCGGGGGAAGATCCAGTTGCCGGAGTCGAACATCTCCCGTGCAATTTCCGCGTAGCGGGCGTCGCTCGGTTCAACGAGGCCGTAGGACCCCAGGCCTACCCAGAAGACCAGACCTGCAAGGGCAAACGCGGCCACGTCCCACTTTCCAGCCCGCCAGATCCCGCGTTTCTCAAAACCGGTGACGTCCTTTTCCGCCAGGGTACCATTTTGCGTCATGGGACCTGCCATTTCAAATGAAAAAGGAGGACCGTTGCGTCCTCCCCGCCGCGGGTTCCGGGACAGCTCGTCGGACCCTGCATTCAGGATTTCCGAATGTCATGGTCCTGAAGACGCCCGCGAATTATCCGCCCGTGCTGATCACGGCGAGTTCCGACCGGATCGATCCGTCCACGGCCCGTTCGAGAACGGTGCCGATACCGGGGGCATAAAACTTGTGTTCTTCGCTCCCGGGTTCAAGCGGGGTCCATTCCCGGGTCTGAAGACAGGCGTCGTAGGTGCCTGCCGGGACGGCAACCGATACGTCGCGAGCAATGACCACGGCCATGTCTTCGGCTTCACCGAGGTAGTACTCCTGCCGATAGGAATCGCCCGGTCGGGGTGCGGCCTTCATGATAATCCCGGGCTGGGCGCCGTCGATCCCGGCTTCCCACGACCCGGCCGTGCTTGCCACCATGCCTTCGTCGTATTCCGCGGAATCTTCGCCAAAATACCAGACGTTGCCGTCGGTGTCCTGGGCATACCAGTCAAAGGTCTCCTCAATGAGTTCACCGTCCTCGTACACACGGTCTTCCACGACGATGCAGGTAACACCCATAACGACGCGGGTGTTGTGGGACACAAAGACCTCGGTTCTCTCGATATTTCCTTCATCGCTTTCTCCATCATAAACGAAGGTCGTACCGGGAACAAGG
>CAYYSS010000192.1:0-5818 GCA_964474325.1 uncultured Nitrospirota bacterium | reverse complement strand
AAGAGGATTTCTTCGAACGGCGGGAAGATGCCCTGGACGTACTCAGGGCCTGTACGCGAACGTGCAAGGTGAGGGAAGTAACCCTGGAGGACGTGTTTATTCGCCTTACCGGGAGGCGCATCGTTGACTGACGGGCTCAAGGGGATCCTGTTCCGGGAACTGAGCGTGTTCCGCACGCGGCTCGGCCGGCAGGTGCTGTCCTCCTCGGTATCGCCCCTGCTGTTTCTCATCGCTTTCGGCTGGGGATTCGGCCGGGACGTCACCGTGAACGGGGTCTCCTATATCGCGTTTCTTATACCCGGTCTGATTACCATGAACAGTCTGAATCAGAGCTACGGTATCGCCCAGGAGATCAACATAAACCGGTTTTACTTTCACGTCTTCGACGAATACCTCATCGCGCCCGTCAGGTCCGTTGAAATTGTCCTCGGGGAGGCCCTGTACGGGATGTTCAAGGGGGTCCTGAGTACGGTGATTATATTCGTTTTTGCGTTGCTCTTCCGGGTGGATCTTGTCTTTCATCCCGGGTTCGTGCCGGCGCTCCTCCTCCACACCTTTGTCTTTTCCTGCCTCGGGGTGACCGTGGCGATGGTGGTCCGGGATCACGCCAGTCAGACCTCGGTGACGACCTTCGTCATCACCCCTATGATCTTTCTGTGCGGTACGTTCTTCCCGGTGGAGTCGTTTCCCGATGCCGTAAAAGCAGTCGTGCAGCTCCTGCCCCTTACTCACTCAACGGGAATTATTCGTGCAACCCTTACGGGTACTGCGGTCCCCGTGGGGTCCGTGGGGGTTCTCGCTCTCTTTGCGGCCGGGTTTTTCGGGACGGCGTTAGCCGCGGTGAGGAGGGTCGAGGCGTAGCCCGGCTCAGGAACTCTTCCGGAAGGCGGCGATGTAGGGGAGGTTCCGGTATTGGTTGTCGTAGTCCAGGCCGTAGCCCACGAGAAATTCATTCGGCACGGTGAATCCCGTATAGTCCACCGGGACGTCCACGATCCGCCGATCCTTCTTGTCGAGGAGAACGCAGATACTCAGGGACTCCGGTGACCGGCCGAGGAGGGTCTCGCGGATATAATTGATCGTCACTCCCGTATCAATGATATCGTCGACAAGGATAACGTGGCGGCCGCGGATGTCTTCGCGGAGATCCGCATGCATGGAGACTTTTCCCGAAGAGTTGGTCATCACGTAGCTCGACGCGATCATGAAGTCAATGGACAGGGGGGTGGTGATTCGTTTCACCAGGTCCGAGAAGAACATGAACGCGCCTTTTAAAAGCCCCACCATGACAGGGTTCTTTCCCTCGTAGTCGGTGGAAATACGTTCGGCCAGCCGGTCCACGCGGGCCAGGATTTCGTCGCTCGTAAAGATGGGTTTTCCTGTAATCATAGTACGTATCGACGACGGGTCCGGCCGTCGGATCGGTTTGCGCGGAAGCTCCGGACCCTGTCCGCTGACGCTCACAATACCACAGCCGGTCCGGCAGATCAAGATCGGCCCGGGAGGCCGCGGCCCGGTTCGCCGACATTCCGGTCCGTGGTTGACATGGAGGCGCAAAAGCGAAACAATGGCTGAGTGAAAACCACGCAGGGAGAAACCGGTTTCGCCCCGGGCGGGGCCGGAACGTAACCGGCTGATGTTCGGACGAGATAATCTGATATCCGTCGCCGAGGCCCGGACGCGCCTTGACCGGGCCTTTTCCGACGTGCGCCGTGATCGCCCCCGTGAAACGCGGACGCTCGAGGAGTGTCTTGGGCGGGTCGCGGCCGAACCGGTGATGAGCCCCGAGGACGTCCCCGGGTTCAGCCGGTCCACTATGGACGGCATAGCGATCCGGGCCTCGGACAGTTTCGGGGCCTCCGACGGGGTTCCGGCCTACCTGCAACTGGTGGGCGAAGTGGTGATGGGCGGAGTGCCCGACCGGGCCGTAGGACCGGGCCAGGCGATGCTTATTCCCACCGGGGGCATGCTCCCCGAGGGGGCGGACGCGGTGGTGATGCTGGAATATCTTCAGATGCCGGACCTTCCGCCGGAGGGCCCGGCGTCGGGAATCGTCGAGGTGATGCGGGCCGCGGCCGTCGGCGAAAACGTCATTCACGCCGGCGACGATCTGGCCCGGGGAGACACGGTGCTCCTGCCGGGTCACAGGATCCGCCCCCAGGATATCGCCGCCCTGGCGAGCCTTGGCATAACGTCGATGTCGGTGTATGCCCGTCCCGTGGTCGAAATATTTTCCACGGGAGACGAAATCGTCGCCCCTGAAACGACCACCCTGCCGCCGGGCAAGGTGCGGGACTGTAACGGGCCGAATCTTGGAGCGCTTGTCCGGCAGGCGGGAGGCGAGCCACGCGTTCGAGGCATACTTCCCGATAATGAGGAAGTACTCCGGGAGGAGATTTCACGGGCCCTGGAAAAGGCCGACATGGTGATAATGAGCGGCGGCAGTTCCGTGGGGGTACGGGACTTTGCGGAACGGGTTATCCGGGATCTTACGGAACCGGGAATCCTCTTTCACGGTGTTTCGGTTCGTCCGGGAAAACCGGTGATCGCGGCCCAGGCGGGGTCCCGGGCCGTTTTTGCCTTACCGGGTCACCCCGCCGCCGTCACCGTAGCCTTCGGTCTGTTCGTCGAGCCGGTCCTCCGGTGTCTCAGCGGCGAGGCGGCGGGCGTGTCCTCCGCGGGGCGGGGGACGGTCCGTGCGCGGCTCGGGCGCAATATTTCCTCTGTGGCCGGACGCGAGGACCACGTCCGGGTCGCCCTGCGGCGGGAAGGAGACGGGTGGGTGGCTGAGCCGGTCCTGGGTAAATCAGGACTGGTGCGCACCATGGTCGAAGGCGACGGCATCGTGGTCATACCGCTACAGGCGCGGGGCCTCAGCGCCGATGAGAACGTAGATGTGCAGTTATTCGCGTAGACCGTTTTCTTCGGTCCGGCCCGTACGAACCGGGCGCGACATGGATTATGGAAACCGGTCGGCTTGCCGATAAGTTCGGGTTCAGACGTTTGAAATTACGTTACAAGATATTCGCCCCCTTTGCCGTGATGATTGTGTTGGAACTGGCGCTCGGCTTCGGGGTGGGGCGCATTACCCAGAACGTCCGTGGGTACGTCAAGGAAATAGAGCGGCTTGGTCTTCTGGAGATGGACGTGTCGGACGTAACGGCCTTGTCGATCGAGGAGAACGTCAACCTCATGCTTGGGGGGCTTGGTGCTCTCTCGAACGGGGAACGGGATGCCGCCGTCCTGAATCTCCGGGAACGGACCGCGGCGATCGAGGCCCGGCTTCGGTCGAAATTCGGCCCGTTTTCGGCCTTTTTCGAAGCCGTACGCGATTACCGCGTAGAAGCGGATTACCACCTGGAATTGGCCGCCGTCGGTCCGTATCACGAACTCAGTGTGCTCCACGACGAACAAAGCCTGGATCCGGCGACGACGAGACTCCTTGACGCGGGCGATTCGGTGGTCTGTGTTCTGGCGGCCCGGCGAAAACGCGCGCTGGAAAGACTGCGGTCCGCGAAACATTGGTTTTCGGTCCTTCCTTCCATCGGTCCGGTGGTGGAGAGCGGCGAGGAACTCTTCCGTACGGTGGAGCACGTCGCGATTTACGAACGGATACGAAATCTCGCCCTCCGGGCCCAGGTGCAGTATCTCAATGGTCTTCGCAAATCGGCGGACCCCGGGGCCGATGAGGATAATACCCTGGAAGAACTCGGCGAACTTATAAAACGTCTGGAAAAAGATTCCCCCTCGGGCAGAAGGGTGGAGCGCGAGCTTTTCGATCAACTGACGTCGTGGAGGGAGCGGTTTCGGGAGGTGACGGAAGACGAGGCGTCGGGGCGTCGTTTCCCGTACCTTCCCGTGGCGCTGTATCGAAACGGGGTGGAGATCTTCAGGGCAATGGTGGATCACGGCAGGTCGGAGATGGCCATGGCCGTGCGTCACGCCGATATTGCGGGGGATACGGCCGGTGAACTCATGAAGGTCTACACGGTCATCCTGGTATTCTTCGCGGGCCTGGCCTTTGTGGTTGCCATTGTGGTCAGTCGGGCGGTACTCGCCCAGGTCGTCCGTATGAACGAGGGGTTCGACCGGCTTGGTGAAGGAGATTTTTCCGTGCGTTTCGACGCGACGCGGGGCGACGAGATCGGGGACCTCCAGCGGGGGTTTAACCGGAGCGCGATGGCCCTGGAGGCCCGGGACCGGAACCTGGTGGAGGCCCGGGAACGGCTTCAGGATCTTGCGTTCCGGCTTCAGCACTATAACGAGAATCTGGAAGCCGAGGTGGAAGAACGGACCCGGGAACTCAGGGAGGCTAACGAAGAACTGCGCCGGACAGACAAGCTGAAATCTGCGTTCATTGCCAATATGAGCCACGAACTGCGCACTCCCTTGAACTCGATCATCGGGTTCTCGAAGGTGCTCCTGAACGGCATCGACGGCCCGCTGAACGAACGCCAGGAGCAGGATCTTTCTCTGATTCATCAGAGCGGCGAACATCTGCTCAACCTGATAAACGAGATCCTTGATTTTGCCCGAATCGAGGCCGGCCGACTTTCGCTCTTCGTGGAAGAACTCAACCCTTCCCTGGTGGCCGCCCAGGTCCTGGAGACCGTTCGGACCGGAGAGGTGGCCGAGAACGTAGACCTGCGACTGGAGGTCGCCGAGGACGTTCCGGCGATCCGTGCCGATCGGACCCGCCTCACCCAGATACTTCTTAACCTGACGGGCAACGCCTTGAAATTCACCGAACGGGGGGTCGTTACCGTCCGCGTGAACGACGAAGAGCGGGGTGGACGCGCGGGGGTTGCCTTCACGGTGGCGGATACCGGTGAAGGTATCCCGCAGGATGATCTGGATCGGATATTCAATAAATTTCATCAGGCGGATAATTCCAGCACCCGAAGACACGGCGGCAGCGGGCTCGGACTTACCATCGCCAAGGAACTTGCCGAACTCCACACGGGGGACCTCTCGGTTGAAAGTATCGTGGGACAGGGCAGTACGTTTACCCTCTGGCTCCCCGTCGAGGGCCCGCCGGAAACGAATCGCTGATACAATAGCCCGGTGGATCCGGAGCGAGCAGGTCGATTTCCCGCCCTGAGAGAGCGGGGTTACCGCCTCTTTTTCTTTGCACAGATCATCTCCCTGTCGGGCACGTGGATGCAGTCGGCGGCCCAGGGTTGGCTCGTGCTGAACATTACCGACTCGTCGTTCTGGCTGGGGGCCGTATCCGCCGCCATGGCCGTGCCGATCCTCGTTCTGAGCCTTATGGGAGGTGCGCTGGCGGATCGTCTCCCGAAACGCACGCTCCTGATCATTACCCAGGCGGCGGCCGTGGTTCCTGCCCTGGTGCTTGGAACCGCAGTGGTCCTCGACAGGGCGACTATCGGTCTCGTAATGGCGATGGCGGTGTTGCTGGTACCGTCAATTCCCTTGATATCCCGGTCCGGCAGTCCTTTCTCGTGGAACTTACGGGAAGGAAAGCACTGGGCAACGCCATCGCCCTGAACTCGACTATCTTTAACGGCGCGCGTATGCTCGGGCCGGCGCTCGCCGGGATCATGATGTCCACGGTGGGTCTGGCGGCCTGTTTTTTCATAAATGCGATCAGTTATCTACCGGTGGTCGTCGCCCTTTCCAGAATTACCGCCACCGGGGCGCCGGCGAGCAGTTCCCGTGAGTCGTTGTTCGCGTCGATACGAGGGGCCCTCGTTTTCGTCCGGGGCGATAAAACCGTAAGGCGTATGATGCTGTAGATCGCAGTAATAAGCCTTTTCGGCATTCCCCATGTCTCGATACTCCCCGCTTTTGCCCGGGA
>CAYYSS010000191.1:0-5834 GCA_964474325.1 uncultured Nitrospirota bacterium | reverse complement strand
ATCACGTCCTCCTGGGTCAGCACCCGGTGCTCCAGGGGCATGTCCACCCCCAGCCGGTTGTTCAGCTTGAGCCTGCCCACGGGGGAGAGATCATACCGTTTCGGATCGAAAAAGAGCCCATGGAACAGATCCCGGGCCGCGTCCAGGGTCGGCGGTTCACCCGGTCGGAGTTTGCGGTAGATCTCGATCATGGCTTCGTCCCGGGTCGTCGTCTTGTCCGAAAGCAGGGTATCCCGCATGGACGGCAGGTACTTGATGCCGTCGATAAACAAGAGAACCAGGGTTTCCACGCCCGCTTCAATAATCTTTTCGTACATCTCTTCGGAGATGACCTCGTTGCCCTCAAGCATCACCTCACCGGTCCGCGGATCAATCACGTCCTGCAGGGTCACGCGCCCGATCACGTCGTCCCGGTGGCAGGGAATTTCTTCGAGCCCCGCGTCCCGCATCCGTTTAAGGGCGCCTTTGCTGATTCGCCCGCCTTCCTTGACCAGAACCTGTTTGCCCTTGGTAATCGCCTGCTTACTCCTGGTTCCGGCGAGCACGTCGGCAACGCCGCGTACAAAACCGTCCTTGTCCCGCCGGATCTCTTCGGTGGGGTAAAACATCTTCAGAAGTTCCACGCCGGTATACCCGAGGGCCTTCAGGAGCACCGTCACCGGGAGCTTCCGCTTCCGGTCGATTCGGGCGTACAGAATATCCTTGGAGTCGAACTCGAGATCGAGCCATGACCCCCGCGCCGGGATAACCCGGGCCGTGTGGAGAAGTTTGCCGCTGGCGTGGGTCCGGGTCTTATCATGACCGAAAAAGACCCCGGGCGAACGGTGGAGCTGACTGACGACCACCCGTTCCGTACCGTTGATGATGAACGTACCGTTCTGGGTCATCAGGGGCAGTTCGCCGATATAGACTTCCTGCTCCCGTGAGTCCTTCAGGCGCCGGCGCTCACCGTCCTTTTCCCAGAGACTTAACCGTACCCGCACCTTCAGGGGTGCAGAGTAGTTGATTCCTTTCTGGAGGCAGTCGCGGATATCGAACTTCGGGATCCCGACCTTGTACTCCATGAACTCGATCGATGCGGTTTCGTTGTAATCGGAGATCGGGAAAATCCCCTGAAACGCACCCTGCAGTCCGGCGTTTTCACGCTCCGCAGGGGGGACATCCCTCTGCAGAAAACGGTCGTACGACTTGCGCTGAACCTCGATCAAATACGGGACGTCCATAACCTCGACGGACTCCCCAAAACTCCTACGCTCTCTCAGGACCGTTGCCATAGCTCTCCCTTAATAAAGAATGCAAGACGGCGACACGGCCCCACCGAGCCGTGTCGCGTCTCTCTGGTATTCACACGCCACCGCCGACTTATTTGACCTCGACCGCGGCCCCCTGCTCCTCCAGTTTGGCTTTGATTTCTTCGGCCTCTTCCTTGCTCACACCGGTCTTGACTTCCTTGGGCGCCTCGTCCACCACGGCCTTGGCCTCTTTAAGACCGAGCCCCGTGATCTCGCGGACCGCCTTGATAACCTGGATCTTCTTATCACCGGCGCCGGTAAGAATCACATCGAAGGAACTCTTCTCTTCGGCGGCGGCATCACCGCCCCCTGCCGCACCCGGAGCCGCGGCCGCAACCGCCACCGGCGCTGCGGCGGTCACATCGTAACGTTCCTCGAATTCCTTAATAAATTCGGACATCTCGAGAATCGTCATACCATCAATAAACTCAAAAACCTGCTCTTTGGTAACCGACATTTGCCAGCCTCCTTATTTCAATGTATTCAGTATCGTTTTCGTTTCAACCACTGCAATCATCCAACCGAAGGGCGTGCCGACTACTGCTCGCCCCGTTTCGCGTGCAAGGCCGTCAGTGCATAACCGAACCGGGCGACCGTAGCCTGAAGCAGGCCGGCCATCTTCCGGGACGGCGACTGAAGAAGCCCTGCTACCTGACCGAGCATTGCGTCTCTGCTCGGGAGCGATGCCACGGATTTCAGAGTGGCGGCGTCGCAGAGTTTGCCCTCGATAACCGCCGACAGGGGCTTCAACAGCTGGTGGACCTTAGCCTGTTCGAGGACCGTTTTGGCCAGAACGACCGGATCCTCGTAGCCGAGCGCAACACCAATGGGTCCCTGAAGAGAGTCTTTGAGCGGCTCCGACGGCGTGCCGTCGATAGCGCGCCGAGCAAGGGTGTTTTTGACCACGGTGAATTCAAGATTCGCCTCCCGGAGGGAACGCCGCATTGACGTCATCTCCTCGACCGTGAGGCCCTTGTACTCCGCAATCACGACACCTTTGGCCCGCTGAAACCGATCGTTCAGGGACTCAACAACCTGGGCTTTCTGGTTTTTATTCAGATCACTACCTCCTTTCCGGTCTCGAGACGCCTCGTAAGGCACCGCACCCTAGGCCGGGCGGTATCGTACGCCTCGGGCCGGAGGACGCCCGTAACTGCAGGGGGGGTCCGGTTCGGGTCTCGGCAGGCGGGCGGGCACCCATTACGCATGGAAAATGCACCTGCTTTCTCTGACCAAACGTTTCAAACTTTCGTATTCGGGACTGGTTAGACTCCTTGGCGTATCGGTCGCCGGGGTGCCGAGCCTATCGCCCGAAACGGAACGACAGATCCGCCACGTCCAGGGAAATCCCGGGGCCCATGGTGCTCGATATATGAGCCTTCTTGAGATACTTTCCCTTTGCGGCGGTGGGCTTAGCCTTTAAAACCGCAGATATGACCGCTTCCGCGTTTTCCCGGAGTTTGTCCGGCTCGAACGAAAGCTTGCCCACCGGCACGTGGATAATACCGGCCTTCTCCACACGGTACTCCACCTTACCGGCCTTCAATTCCTTGACGGTTTTGGCCACATCAAACGTCACGGTGCCGAGCTTCGGGTTAGGCATGAGTCCCCGGGGGCCGAGTACCCTGCCGAGTTTACCCACAACACCCATCATATCCGGGGTGGCCACCACCGCATCGAATTCGAGCCAGTTTTCTTTCTGAATCTTCTCCGCAATATCCTCCGCGCCGACGTAATCCGCACCGGCTTCCCGCGCCTCGGTCTCTTTGTCGCCCTTGGCGAACACCAGGACCCGCACGTCCTTGCCCGTACCGTTGGGAAGACTTACCATGCCGCGGACCATCTGGTCGGCCTTCCGGGGATCCACGCCCAGGTTCATGGCCAGTTCCACGGTCTCATCGAATTTGGCGTACGCCGCCTCGCGCAGAGCACTCAGGGCCTCGTCCAACAGGTAGGCCCTGTCGGGATCAATCTTCTTCTTCGCCGCCTCTTTTTTCTTGCCCATCTTCCCTCTTATCCTCCGCTGAAATTTCCCGTCTAGCCGACCACTTTAATGCCCATGCTCCGGGCCGTGCCGGCGATAATCTTCGACGCCGCATCCAGATCCACCGCATTGAGATCCGGGAGCTTCACGGTAGCAATTTCCCGCACCTGCGCCATGGACACCTCGCCCACCTTTTCCTTGTTCGGCTCCGAGGATCCCTTGATTACCCCGGCCGCCTTCTTCAACAGCTGGCTCGCGGGCGGTGTCTTCGTAATAAACGAGAACGACCGGTCCTTGTAGATCGTCAGCACGGTGGGGACGATCGTATCGCCGAGATTCTGTGTCTTGGCGTTGAACTGCTTACAGAACTCCATGATATTTACGCCGTGGGGACCCAGAGCCGGGCCGATGGGCGGTGCCGGATTTGCCTTGCCCGCCTCGATCTGGATCTTCACCTGCGCCATAATCTCTTTTTCTGCCATTTTCTTCCGTCTATCCTCTCTGTGGGGCGGTACTCGATCGCCGCTAGCTCGACCGCTCCACCTGATAAAAGCTCAACTCCACCGGCGTCTGCCGGCCGAAAATACTCACCATGACCCGAAGCTTGCCGTGTTCCACGTCCACAATATCCACGTACCCGTTGAAGTTCATGAAAGGTCCGTCGGTAATTCTCACGGCCTCGCCTTTCTGGTAACTGGAATCCACCTTGGCCACCGGTCCCCGCTCCATCTGCTGGAGGATAAGTTCAACCTCTTCTTCGGGGAGGGGTGTGGGGGAGGTGCCGCCGACAAAACCCGTCACCCGGGGAATGCTCTTAACGGCGTGCCACGTTCTGTCGTTCAGGTTCATCTGAATGAGGATGTAACCCGGATAGAACTTCCTGTCCGCTTCACGTTTCTTGCCGCCGCGGACCTCTATGACCTTCTCTACCGGAACCAGGATCCGGGGGATCTCATCGGCGAGACCGAGCCGCTCCGCCTTTTCGAGAAGCGTGGCCTTTACCTTCTCCTCAAACCCGGCCGACGTATGAACTACGTACCACTGAATTGACATGCCTGCTCCTACTGTAAGACCACGCGCACGAGCTTCGTCAGCCCCAGGTCCACCGCGCCGAGGAATCCGGATACCAGAAGAACGGTCACAATCACGACCCAGGTCGAGCCGATAACCTCGTCCCGGTCCGGGAACACGACCTTCTTGATTTCCACTTTAACTTCCTTGAAGAATACCTTGATCTTTTCGAACATTCGTTCAGTTCCCCACAGTCTCCGCGTTATTCGGGGAAAGAGTGGCAGGCCAGGAGGGACTCGAACCCCCAACTTGCGGTTTTGGAGACCGCCGCTCTAACCAATTGGAGCTACTGGCCTGTATCTCCCGCCGCCCTTGGGACGCCCCTCGGCAGACCCCGCTACGCCTTCGTTTCCTTGTGCACGGTATGATGCCGGCACGCACGACAATACTTCTTCAAATTCAGTTTATCCGGCGTATTCTTCTTATTCTTACGCGTGGAATAATTCCGGTTCTTACACTCCGTACACTGGAGTAAGATGATATCTCGCATAGCCGTCTACCCACTTCCCTCGTTCTAGGCCGCTCGGGCCCCGTCTACTCGATCACCTCGGTAACAACGCCGGCACCCACGGTACGGCCGCCTTCACGAATAGCAAACCGGAGTTCTTTCTCCATGGCGATAGGGGCGATCAATTCCACCGATATGGTCACGTTGTCGCCCGGCATCACCATCTCCACTCCTTCGGGCAACTCCAGCGCTCCCGTCACGTCCGTCGTCCGGAAATAAAACTGCGGACGATAGTTATTGAAAAACGGCGTGTGCCGACCACCCTCATCCTTCGTCAGCACGTATACCTCGCCCTTGAACTTCGTGTGCGGCGTAATCGAGCCGGGCTTTGCCAAAACCATCCCACGCTCAACCTCGTCCTTGCCCACGCCGCGGAGAAGACAACCAACGTTGTCCCCAGCCTGGCCCTGATCCAACAGCTTCCGGAACATCTCAACGCCCGTCACAACCGTCTTGCGCGTCTCCTTGATCCCCACAATCTCGATCTCGTCCGACACCGTCACAACGCCGCGCTCAACCCGGCCCGTCACAACCGTGCCCCGGCCCTGAATCGAAAACACGTCCTCGATCGGCATCAGAAAAGGCTTGTCCACCGCGCGCTCCGGCGTCGGTACGTAATCGTCAACCGCCGCCATCAGCTCGTGTACGCACTTGTACTCCTCCGCCTGCGGGTCCCCGCTCGACGACTCCACCGCCTTCAGCGCACTGCCCTGCACCACCGGGATGTCGTCACCCGGAAACTGATACTTGCTCAACAGCTCCCGTACCTCAAGCTCCACAAGATCCAACAGCTCAGGATCGTCCACCATGTCCACTTTATTCAAAAACACCACGATGTACGGCACACCCACCTGACGAGCAAGAAGAATATGCTCCCGCGTCTGCGGCATCGGCCCGTCCGCCGCACTCACCACGAGAATCGCGCCGTCCATCTGCGCCGCACCCGTGATCATGTTCTTCACGTAGTCCGCATGCCCCG
>CAYYSS010000190.1:0-5865 GCA_964474325.1 uncultured Nitrospirota bacterium | reverse complement strand
GACCGCAGGGATGGCGGGTGCGGGTGTTTCTTCCGGGAGCGGAGCGAGTGGTCGTTATCGGACAAGAAGGAGAGGAGCTTCCGGCGGAACGTGTTCATCCCGCCGGTGTGTTCGCGACGGCCGAAGGCGCCCCGGAACGCTACCGAATCCGGGTTTCGTGGCCGGGAGGCGGGGAGGAGGTGCTGGAGGACCCTTACCGCTTCGGGCCGGTGCTTTCGGATTATGATATTTACCTCCTCGGGGAAGGGACCCACACGGAAAGCTACCGCAAGCTTGGGGCCCGGCCCCATATCTGCGACGGGGTTGCCGGCACGGTGTTCGCCGTATGGGCGCCCACGGCCCGCAGGGTCAGCGTTGTCGGCGATTTCAATCATTGGGACGGCAGGCGGCACCCCATGCGTCGGCGGGGGGGGGCTGGTATCTGGGAGCTTTTCGTTCCGGGGATCGGTGACGGGGCCACGTATAAGTACGAGATTCTTCCCCGAGACTCGGATATATCCATGCAGAAAGCGGATCCCTATGCCTTTCAGAGCGAGATGCGGCCGAAATCCGCATCCGTGGTCGCAGACCTTGAGGGGTTTAGGTGGCAGGACGAAGAGTGGCTGTCCCGGCGTCGTGAGACAAACTGGCTCAAAGCACCCATGAATATCTACGAAGTTCACCTCGGTTCGTGGCGCCGCCGGGGTGCGCAGGGAGAATATTGGCTCAATTTCCGTGAGATGGCCGAGGAACTCGGGCGTTACGTGAAAGAAATGGGTTTCACCCATGTGGAGTTGATGCCGATCAGCGAGCATCCGTATGACGGGTCCTGGGGGTACCAGACCACCGGGTATTATGCGGTCACCAGCCGTTACGGGGGCCCGGAGGATTTCATGTATTTCGTCGATCACCTGCATAATCTGGGTATCGGTGTCATCGTGGATTGGGTCCCGGCCCACTTCCCGCGGGACGGCCACGGCCTTATTCGTTTCGACGGGACGGCACTGTACGAGCACGAAGACCCCCGTCAGGCGGACCATCCGGATTGGGGAACCCTCATCTTTAATTACGGTCGAAACGAGGTGCGGAATTTTCTCATTGCAAACGCCCTGTTCTGGCTCGATGTGTTTCATGTAGACGGTCTTCGGGTTGATGCGGTAGCGTCGATGCTGTATCTGGATTATTCCCGGGACGACGGAGAGTGGATCGCTAATTCCCAGGGTGGGCGGGAGAACCTGGAGGCCATCTCATTGCTTCAACGCATGAACGAACTGGTCCACGGACGTTATCCCGGGGTCGTGACGATTGCCGAGGAGTCTACGGCCTGGCCTTCGGTGTCGCGACCCGTGTACCTGGGGGGGCTCGGTTTTACGTTCAAGTGGAATATGGGCTGGATGAACGACACGTTGAACTTTTTCCAGAAAGATCCGATTCACCGGAGATATCACTTTAATCTGCTCACGTTCAGTCTGCTCTACGCATTCAGTGAGAACTTTGTTTTGCCGCTTTCCCACGACGAAGTCGTACACGAAAAACGCAGTCTTCTGGATAAAATGCCCGGCGACGACTGGCAGAAGAGGGCGAATCTCCGCCTTCTCCTTTCGTACCTGACGGGGCATCCCGGCAAGAAGCTACTGTTCATGGGCGGCGAACTGGGTCAGTGGCGCGAGTGGAGCCACGAGAGAAGTCTGGACTGGCATCTCCTGGAAACCCCCGAGCACCGGGGCCTCCAGGAGTTCAGCCGGGCCTTGAATCGTCTCTATCGTACGGAACCGGCGTGCTACCAGCGGGACACGGATGCCGACGGTTTTCAGTGGATCGATTTCAGAGACCAGGATGCAAGCGTTCTGGCCTTTCTCCGCCGCGGGGACGATTCCGCCCGCCCCTTGGTCTTTGTTTTCAATTTTACTCCCGTGGTGCGTCGAGGGTATCGTCTGGGACTGCCGGGACCGGGGATTTTCCGGGAAATCCTCAATTCCGACGGGCGGGAATTCGGTGGATCCGGCGTCGGTAATATGGGAGAGGTCGTGGCGGAGGACATCCCGTGGCACGGGTTTTCGTGGAGCGCTTCACTTGTCCTGCCGCCGCTCGGGTGCCTCGTACTGAGGGCTCCTTAACCCGGACTTAACCCTATTGTTGCAAAAGATTTGTCGCGAGAGGGGCCGGTGGGATCAAGAAAATACGCACGGCTACTATTGGGAGTTCTATGTTCGACGTTCAAACCCAAAACCTTGAACCCGGAACCCCGAACCTTGTTTTATGCCGTGTGGCGGATTTTCTTGAGGCCGCCGGGCCCGGATTTTATGCCACTGCAAGGTTAAGGAGCCCGGGACGGCGACGGGCGTCGACGCTCCGCGATAGCCTTAAGTCTCGGGAGTACTTCCAGGGCGTTTTCACAGCGAAGCCGTGCCGCGGTTTCCGGTCTCATCCGGCTGTAGTCTTCCGGGGTGACGTCGCGGCCCGGGGGGAGGTCCGAGTTGTACACGAACATGGACAGGACGGAGCGGAAGATACTCGAATCCGGGAGCGGCCCGTTCTCCTCGATTTTTTCGACAAAAGCGGCCCATTCCTCCCACATAGCGTCGAATTCCCGCGTGATCTGGTGCTCCATGAACCACCCGACGGTAACGGTACGGTGCTGAAAAAATCCGGCGCAGGGATTCTGCGAAAGCAGGACGGTCCGAAATGCACCGTCGTCGGGATGCAGGAGTTTCCCCAGGGGGAAAAGGCGGCAAACAAGGGGGCGGTCATCGTAAATGGAACATCCGCGGTTGCTGAGAAAACCGCACCCCTGTTCCCGGTTAATGGTCATCAGGGGAAAACCCGTTTGGGGGTCGTAGGATTCCTCGAAATAGTCGTCTTCCAATTGGTCGAAGGTCAAACCCGTTTTCAGGCTGATACGGTGGATTTCATAGGGATTGAGAACAAGCGGATGTCCCGACGTACAGCACCTGAGGTCGCAGCGATCGGGAACACAGAGGAAATCAAGGGGATCCCCCCCGCTGAGGGGAGCAAACTCCCGGGATGCCTTATCGTCCAGGCGGCGGTTGTCGGACGGGTTGCCGCGTTTTTCCGGGGAGTCGGATCGGATAACTTGCTCAGGTGATTCGTTTTTCATGAAATCAGGGTGCCTCAAGTGGGGTATAGTAGCACAGGTCCGGGCCCCGGGCAGACGGCGTTGCCGGTCCGCGGGACAAGGGGACTTCCGAAACACATGCGTATTCTGGCAATCGATACTTCTTGCGACGACACGTCCGCCGCTGTAGTCGAAGACGGAACCAATGTGCTGTCGAGCGTGGTCGCCGGGCAGGACGACGTGCACCGGCGTTTCGGCGGGATCGTTCCGGAACTGGCGTCCCGGGCGCATATAGAATCGCTCGTCCCCGCAGTCGAAGCCGCCCTGGAGCAGGCCGGCTGTACGCTCGACGGGATCTCGGCCCTGGGGGTCTGTGTCGGGCCGGGCCTCGTGGGCTCCCTGCTTGTCGGGGTGTCCTTCGCGAAAGGCCTCGCACGTACCCATCGACTTCCCCTGGCGGCCGTTAATCATCTTGAAGGCCATGTCTTCGGGGCTTTTCTGGAGACGGATCCGCCGGCGTTTCCGTTTATCGCCCTTGTGGTTTCCGGGGGGCATACCAGTCTCTTCGACGTCACCGGTGTCGGTCGATATCGGGAAATCGGCAAGACCCGTGACGACGCGGCCGGCGAGGCGTACGACAAGGTGGCGAAATTATTGGGACTCGGGTATCCGGGCGGTCCGGCGATAGACCGTCTGGCGGAGAGGGGAAATCCTCAGGGCGTCCGGCTTCCGAAACCGTTTGCCGGGCCGAGCCCGGATTTCAGTTTCAGCGGTCTCAAGACCGCGGTAATGCGTGCGGTACAATCGGCTCCCGGGTCGTCCCCGAACGACTTGGCAGCCTCGTTTCAGGACCGGGTCGTCGACGTCCTTGTCGAAAAATCGTTCCGGGCCGCACGTCGGTACGGCAGACGTCGGATCGTTCTTTCCGGGGGTGTTGCCGCTAATCGCGGCCTTCGGGCGGCGATGTGCAGACGAGGGGATCGAGAAGGAATACGTGTTTTTCTCCCGTCGCCGCATTATTGTACTGATAATGCCGCAATGATTGCCGCTGTTGCTTATCACCATATCCGGAATGGATTGGTTGCGGATTCACGGGTCGCGGCCCGGTCGTTTTACCCGCTTCGGTCGTGGTTGCCTGAGGCGAGTCGGTAGTCGGTTATGCTTTTGTTTTGAGGTTCTTCGCCAGGTAGACTACGCATTCCTCGCAGATTCTACCCGATTCGATATTGCAAATCCGTTTATTGAGTTCCCAGCAGGGTTTGTGACGTTCAATGAAGGCCGAACAGTTTTCTTTTTTCGTGCATTCCATTATTTCCCAGCAGGGGGCGTATTCAAGGAGTCTCTTGACCCCCTCGATGCTGATTTTCTTGTCGTGTATCAGCTCGCGGATGCACTTGAGCCACTTGATATCGTTGTCCGAATAATAGCGATTTTTCTTCCTGCGTGCGGGTTTAATGAGACCGTGTTTCTCGTACAGGCGGAGGGTCTGATCCGTTGTTCCTACCAGTTCGGCCGCAACACCGATTGGGTAAAGCGGCATCGAACTCCTATTCTCTTCGTCGTAATCCCTTGTTATCACAAGCAGTGTTTTCCCCGAGCAACCCCTTGTTAGCTGTGGTTATTAAACAGTAATTTGCTATAAAAAGCAAGAAAGCGGCACTATACCGATGGAGGATAATTGAAAACGACGAGAGGAACCTAGGTGGTAATCTCCGCATTGTTTCGTCTGGTACCCCGAGCTTTAGTGCGGGCGGTCATGCCGCCGGCTTCCGTAATTTTTGTCGTGGCCGTTTTCGGGGCCTGTGCCACGGTTCCGCAGGCGGAGAGCACTCGCCGAACGGCGGTACTGGAATTTCTCGACATTCCCTGCCCCGGACATGTTGCGACCATCCTTGAGGCCGCCCGCCTTACACCGGGAGTGGAAAACGCCGAGGTGGATTTCGATACGTCCCGGGGCACGTTCGTTTACAATTCGGAACAGACGAACCCGGAAGCAATAATCGCGGCTCTGCCGCCGGACTGTCCGGCGGTCCCGCGCCATGACGGCCCGGCGACCGATCCGTCGCCCTGAGGCGACCGGTAGGGCAGGAGAGGCGGCCGTGTCGGCCCGGGACCGGGTTCCGGATATATATGAACGTCTCCTCCGGCGCTATGGCAGGCAGGGATGGTGGCCCGCTGAGACGGCTTTCGAGGTCATGGTCGGGGCCATCCTCACCCAGAACACCAGTTGGCGAAATGTTGAATCGGCCATTACCCGGTTGAAACGAAGAAATCTTATGACGCCGGCGCGGGTTATGGGGGTTTCGGAGGCGGATCTGGCGACTTGTATCCGATCCGCGGGTTACTACAACGTCAAGGCCCGGCGGCTTCGCTCGTTTGTCTCCTATTATCTGGCCGAGTACAACGGGTCTTCCGAACGCATGGCCGATTGCCCCACGGAACAGCTGAGAGCGGAATTACTGGCGGTAAACGGCATAGGGCCCGAGACCGCCGACTCGATCCTGCTGTATGCATTGGGCCATCCGGTTTTCGTGGTGGACGCCTATACCCGCAGACTCGCCTCCTGCCAGGGACTGGCACCGCCCGATGCCGGTTACGGCAGGCTTCAGAAGGTGTTCGAGGACGGTCTCCCCGCGGATCCGGACCTTTTTAACGAATTCCACGCATTGATCGTTCGTCACGGCAAGGAATACTGTCGAAAACGGGCCCCCCGGTGCGGCGGATGCCCGCTCGAAAAACCAGCTTTCGCAAGTGAATCTTACAGTTGCATAAAATACGGGGCCGGCGGCCTCAAATAAATCCGCAACACG
>CAYYSS010000189.1:0-5882 GCA_964474325.1 uncultured Nitrospirota bacterium | reverse complement strand
ATCCTCGCCGACGCCCTGGGGTTTGAACCGACGGGTACGATCACCGAACCCACAACCCTTTATCGCACGGGGAGTCCGGTTGACGTCGTCAAAACGGCGGAACCCGTCCCCGGCGGGGCGTCTCTCAAAACCGCCGGCCGGCGGGGTCTTTCCCCGGGATCGGAAACGGTCGATATTGACGACGAAGACGAAAGCGTACCGTCCGGCGACCTGGAAAACGTCCGTGCGCGGCTCTACGGCGAAGCACTGCACTGCGCCATGGAACACCTCCCTCCCGCGATGGATACGGTCCGTGCCGAGAACCGCGCCCTCCAGTTCTTCGGCGCGTCGATGGACCGGGAAATGCGGAACCGCCTCAAGACGGACCTCGAGGCACTTGCCGGGCACGAGACGGTCCGGTCCCTGCTCGAAAACGGACAGGTCTTCACCGAACTCCCCCTGCACAAGAAAGATACCGGGCTCAGGAAAGCCGACGCCGTGGTCGTGGAAAACAACCGGGTGACCATCCTTGACTATAAGACCGCGTTTCGACAGGATCTGTTCGAGGAGTACAAACAGCAGGTCCGGGAATATGTCTCTCTCATCAGCGAGCATTTCCCCGACCGCGCCGTCCGCGGCCTCCTGGTATTCATTGAACACGGTACGGTTCGACTGGAAGAGACAACCTGACACCGCCCGCGGGTTTTCGCGGTAATACGCGGGCCCACCGAATTTTTTCTTCCCCGATACCATCCTTTTCCGTACAATAGAATATAAACCAGACCCGAAAGGTCTCGATAGCGGATGTCCATAAAAACCGAAACCGGCGAGAAGGTCGTTGTCCTTCCGAGTCAGTGCGGGCGGGACTGTACCCGGTGCATCGTGTACCAGTCCTCGGGGGGAGAACTCTGGCTCGAGAGTATTGCTGTCTGCGACCACTTACCGGTGCTTATGGAAAAGTGCCGGGAGTGTCCCGGGTGGGAGGAAGGGAAGACGGTCTGCTGGGGATCGATATGCCCGCTCAGGATCTGTTGCCAGAACTGCGGGGTCTCGTCGGCTTTTCAGTGCCGAAAACACCCCTGTCGCCAGTTTCTCCAGGTGGGCCCCGACTAGCGGAAAACGTGATGCAGTGGAAAAGAAAAACTGCCTGTCAGCCACAGAGGGTTGGGAGGGTTCCTTTCTCTTTTTTCTTTCCTTTCTCTGTGTCCTCGGTGTCCTCTGTGGCTAAAACGGTTTTCATGTTTTTATGCCTCTGGACATTCTTTCATCCGTGATCATCCGTGGCTGAAAATTCTTCCGCCGTTTCTTTCACCCACTCGAGCTCCTTCGTGCCCATTCGTGGCTGCATCGCCCCGCAAGGCCCATCAAGCCTTCCTCCCCCCGAGTTCGGCCATGACCGCTTTCCGTTCCTCGGCCGTCATGCCCGGCCAGCGGATGATCTCTTCGAGGCTCCGGAGGCATCCCGAGCACAGGCCCGTCCGGCCGTCGATCTCGCATACGCCGTTACACGGGCTCTCGTCGGTCGGTTCTTTTTTCTGTCCACTCATTCTATGAAAAGTCCCTTCGCTCCCCGTTCCTCAATGCCCTCGTGGATCACGAGTTTTCTTCCCGCCTCTTTTCCCGCCGAGACCACCTCCCGGTCCCGACGGACAGCTCTCCGCCGCACGGTCCTCAGGCGCCGGTACCGGCCACGCACATAGCGGTCGAGTTCACCGTCCCGAATACCGACGAGCGCCCCCGATCCGCCCGGCTCTTCCGCTCCATTTTCGCCGTAGCCGACAAGTTTTTCCCGAAACCCGGCAATAAGTCCCAACGCAAAATCCGTCTTTCTCCGACGCCCGAGTTTTTTTCCCTTCGCATATTCGGCCCACTGCCGGTCCACGTAACGTACAACGTAATCGTATACGTACTCCGCCACACGGAGGTTCCGGGCCGTCCCGCTTATCTCGAGGACCGATCCCACCTTTCCTCGCTCGAACACATAGACCGGCACCCATACGCCCGATACGAAATAGAACTTCTGCAAAAGATTCGCAAGGTGTACGGCCTCCCGGGGCTGGCGGAGCCGCGCCGGGCCGAGAAAGATGGTCTCGTACGTCCTCGCTTCCCCGGCCTCCAACGCTCCATTCTCCATCTCCGCCATAAGACGGTGGGCCTTCGTCATGGCCAGTTCCGCCTCGTGCCGGTTCCCGCTTGACGCCAAGGCAAAGAGCTTGCGTACCCGCCTGACCCGGGGGTCCTCGTCGGCCGGGTCCCGCGCGACCCTCTGCCTGAGCGTTGCCGCCGACCCGGACGCCCGGGGATTGGCCCCGAGAAGCCTGCACGCCTCCCTGAAGTTCAGCCCGTGGGGCTCTTCCCCCTTGCCGTAGAGACACTCTTCCGCAAGCTGATGAGCCATTTCGTGGAGCAGGACTTCGCGGACGTCGTCCCAGCCGTGGTTCTCAACGAGGGTGCGGCTTATCGAGATCTCCCGCCGCTCGGCCGACCAGGAACCCCAGATGTTCCTGGAGTCCATAAGCCGGAACAGGGGCGGCCGGAACCGGTCCCGAAGATGAAACGGCAGATCCCACAGCCCCAGTTCCCATTCGGCCCGAAGCCCATGCAGAATCCGCCGCTCCCGTTCGTCGATAGTGTCGTGTTTGTTGTGCATAAAGGCCGGTTTGTGATTATAACGGAAAGACATATGGCTCGCGGATTTTCGCGCAAACGCACGGGTAAACAAAGAAAGAGGCGGGGTGCCCGCCTTCGGCGGAAGGGAGAAGTTGCGTTCTTCCAAACTCTGTCCCTTCGCGGCCGACTCGCCTTATCCGGCCTTTTCCGCGAAGATCCGCGAGCAAGAATTTCTTTTATTTACAGTCTATTAGCCGCCGAGAGAAATCTGTAACCAATCTGTAACCTCCCGTCTGTTAATAATCGAGACATGAAAAGGGCTTAGGGGAGGCTAACGCGGAATCCCCGAAGAGCCCGCCTCACAAAACGGCGAGGGAATTCGTCGGTAAGCGGGGCCCCGAAATACAACAGAGAGAATGGACAGCTTCATCGTACACAGGGCGTCATCACGAATTCCGCGTCGGTGGATCTTGCAGGACCGTTTCCGCGCTTCTCACGCTCGCGGCGGGTCGTAACGGGGGACGGGGTTCTCTGCCCATCTTCTGCAATGGAACCGGAGTGAAAGGCACGTGTTGAAGAGGTCGATATATACGGTAGTCGTACTGAGTTGGGCGTGCATGGTTCTTTGTGTCGCCAACACCGATGCCTGTTTAAGTGCGTTCGCGGAGGTTCCCCCCCCGGTCGCCCCGGGGAAGCTTGCCGGGGAGCGGTTCGGTCGCATCCCCCTTTATTTCGTCCGTAACGAAGGCCAGGCCGCAAAAGAGATGGCCTATTACGGCAGGACCGCACGCAGTGCCGTCTGGTTTACCTCCGAGGGGATCCGTATCGCCCTTCCCCGGCCGGGCGAGGCGTCGCGTACGGCCCCGGGCCGGGAAACACGGTCTTTTAAGATTGGTTTCGCCGGCGCATCCCCGGATACCCGTATCAGCGGCGAAGCCCCCCTGCCGGGGACCGTGAACTATTTTTACGGAAACGACCCCGGCCGCTGGAAGACCGGCATTTCGACCTTCGGGAAAGTCCGCTACCGGGATGTCTACCCGAACACCGATTTCCTCTTTTACGGAAACGGCAGGCAGTTGGAATACGATATCGTTCTCGGGCCCGGTGCGCAACCGGGCGGCATCCTGTTTTCCGTCGACGGCGTCGACGCAATCGCGGTCGATGCCGCGGGGGCGCTTTCGATATCGTTTGCGGGAGGAAAGATCATTCAGCCGCGCCCACGGGCCTACCAGACGATCGGCGGCACGCGGCGACCCGTTCCCGTGGACTTCGTCCTCCGGGAAACCGGGAAGAGCCCCTTTCTCTATTCCTTCCGGGTGGGGGCGTACGATCACAGCCGGCCCCTCGTGATCGACCCGCTCATCTCCTACTCATCCTACCTCGGGGGGGCGAGCGACGACTACGGGACCGCAGTCGCCGTGGATTCACAAGGCAATGCATATGTGACCGGGTATACCCTGTCCACCGATTTCCCCGCCACGACCAGCCCTCTCCAGGGCGCCAAGTCGGGAAACGAGGACGTGTTCGTGGCAAAAATCAACGCGGCCGGATCGAGCCTCCTGTACGCCACCTACCTGGGCGGCGGCGGGCGGGACTATGGGACGTCCATTGCCGTCGACGGGACGGGAGCGGCATATGTGACCGGCTCGACGTTTTCCGGTGATTTCCCCACGAAGAACCCTCTGCAGAGTACAAACGCGGGAGGGCTTGATATCTTTATCGCCAAGCTCGCCGCGGACGGCTCGTCACTCGTCTATTCCACGTACCTGGGGGGAGACGGCAACGACAGCGGTTACGGAATTGCGGTTGACGGCACTGGAATCGTCTGGATAGGAGGAGAGACGTGGTCCACCGATTTTCCGACCGCGAGCCCGATACAGGCTTCCCATGCCGGGGGAGGTTCGGACGTCGTTGTCGCGAAGATAAAGGCCGACGGTTCCGCTCTCCTCTTTTCGACCTTTTTCGGAGGAAGCGGAGGCGACTCGGCGAACGATATTGCGCTGACCCCGGGGGGCGCGGCCTATCTTGCGGGCACCACATCGTCCACGGATTTTCCGGTACGTAACGCCTATCAGTCCACCTTTGCCCACGGCAACGACGACGCCTTCGCCCTTGCGATCACGGCGGCCGGCACCCTCGGCTATGCCACCTATCTTGGTGGAAGCGGAGAAGATGCCGGGTTCGGAATCGACGTGGACGTTTTCGGGCGGGCGGTCGTTGCGGGAAGCACGGCCTCGACGGATTTTCCCACCCGCTATCCGGTCCAGGGTGCGAAAATCGGGTTCGACGACGTCTTCATAACGAAACTGAGCCCGGACGGAGGCTCTCTCATATTTTCCACGTATATCGGAGGCAACCAATATGAACTCGCCTACGATGTTGCGATGGACGGATCGGGGAACGCCTTCGTCACCGGATACACGAATTCTTCGAACTTCCCGGGCTTGAACGGGGACCTGAATACAAACGGGGGCGGAACGGATGCCTTTATATTGATGCTCGGTTCCGGCGGCCCCCTGGCCTACTCGAGCTATTTCGGGGGCACGGGGAACGACTACGGCATGGGTGTTGCCGTGAATGCCGTCGGGCCGGCCTACGTGATCGGAGACACCTTTTCCGACGATCTTCCGACCACCGGCCCCTTTCAGGGCACGAAGGGCGGCTCCAGGGACGCCTTCGTAGCGAAACTCGCGGGCTATTCCGCCTTGCTTCATACCCTCACGGTCACCAAAACGGGAACGGGTTCCGGTACGGTCGCCAGTATTCCCGCGGCCGTCGACTGCGGTGCGATCTGCGCCGCCACCTTCGCAGCAGGGAGCACGGTAGACCTTTCGGCGACTCCCGATCCCGGCTCCGTTTTTCTCGGCTGGAGCGGCAATATCGACTGCGCCGACGGGAGCGTGAACCTCTCTTCGGACGTTCTCTGCACCGCCGATTTCGAGCCGGCCTCGGCCTGCACGGCCCACGATCCGGCCTATATCGACGGCGCCGCCGAATATCCCACGGCCCAGGCCGCCTGCGATGCCGCACTCGACAACGATCTCGTCAAACTCTGGGGCGGCGTTCTTACGGGCGCTCTCAACGTGGCTCTCGGCGCCCCCACGGACCGGATAACCCTCCGGGGCGGCTGGAACTGCAACTACACCCAAAGAAACGGCGGCCGGACCATTATCGACGGGGGACTCACGATCACCAGGGGAACGGTAGACGTGGACGGGGTAACTGTTAAGTAAAAAGTAAGTAAACCTTAACGTTGCAAAAGATTCTTGGAGAAGGGGCCGGCGGGATCAAAA
>CAYYSS010000188.1:0-5937 GCA_964474325.1 uncultured Nitrospirota bacterium | reverse complement strand
GGGTCGTAGTAGCGGCTCGACTTGCGGATCCACACTTTTTCCCGGGAGGAATAGACGCTCGTGACGGCCGGCGCGCAGCTCCACGCGCCTCCCGTCGCCGGCGCCCGCGCACGCGCCGCTCCAGCCACTGAAGACCGAGTCTCCGTCCGCCGTCGCGCTCAGGGTGACCGCGGCGTCCTGGTCGTAGGAACCCGAACAGTTACCCGGGCACGCAATACCTCCCCCGACCACGTTGCCGCCGCCGGTACCGGCAACAATCACGTCCAGTACATGGAATTCCTCCCGGACCTTGTACGAAGGGCTCTCGTTCCTGAGATGGATCCAACCCAGGTTCTCCGACCAGGCATAGCCGTCAAAATCCCCAGTCGAGGGATCGATATGCACGCCGCCATGGGCCGGATTGAAATTAATCCAGCCGCAGGCCTCGCCCCATGCATACCCGGAGAGATTTCCAGCGGCGTCTTTATTGACTCCCCAGTTGGAAGCGGACGTATTGCCGTATTGTCCACCGACCCCATCGGCCCCGAGCTTGATCCAGCCCGCGTTGGCCGCCCAGATGTAGCCCCCGAGACGGTCGCCGTATACCGTGGCGCCCCCGTCGGCAGGGGCAAAATTCATCCAGCCGGCGCTTTCGGACCAGGCGTACTTATCCGTGGCGCTTATGTTCCCGGCAGAGCCGACGGAGGCCGCGAGAAACATCGCAACAACGGCCTCCAGTAAACGACGTACCGCGGCAGTCTTTTTCATCTCAGGTCAGCGTATTTATCACCGTGCGTCCCGCACGGGCCAGACGTAATAGGCGGCAGACTTCGCACCCAAATTCACGACGCCACTAACAAGGTAGACAAACCACGCGTTCGTCGGGGTCCCGACGTAAGATGAAGCCGTCCAGTAGAGATTCGCCTCCACTCCCAGGAACGGGTCGCCTTCGGTCCAATGGCCGGTCCCCGCGGCGTTGGAGAGCGCAGGACTGAAATAACCGAAATCAAACAGACTCGCGAACTCCTTTACGTTCGGGAGACGCCACTCCCCTGCGATGGAGCCGTCGCTCAGAGTGCAATCTCCGCCGGTCCCGTCTCCGGTCCATCCGTCGTAAAGGGCGTTCGCAAACGGCATCGCATCGATCCACTTTTTGGTGCCTCCGCAATTCGCCTTCTTCAGCCAGACCAGATCCGTCAGGTTATCCGTCACCGTTCCGTCGCCATTGTCGGTAAAACGCGGGGTCGGCCACGCAACCCCCTTCTGGGGGTCACCGTCCTGCCCGGTCCCAATGCAACTTATTACCGCGCCCGATGCATCGTAACAAGTCGTCTGCCCCGTTTTCGCCACCTTCGCCGGGTAGGCCGTCCCCGTAACCTCCGCGCCATCAACCCAGGCCTTCTTCCCAAGGAGGATATCGCCGGCTACGGCGTCTCCGGTACTCGTATCCACCACGTTCGGGTCCCCTGTCACGCCGAAAATATCGATACCGCTTCGGATGTTGCCACTCACCAGGTCCGCGTCCCCGTTTACCTGCCCGCCGCTATAGTACCCCGCCGGGACCGGCACCGCAGATGCCCCCGGGGGAAACGCTGCGGTTCCGTTGTTCGGCATCGTACCGGTAAGCTCCGTGCCGTCAACCCACGCCTTCTTCCCGGAAAGGATATCCCCCAACGCGGCATCCCCCGTACTTGTATCCGCCACGTTCGGGTCTCCCGCCACGCCGAAGATATCCACGCCGTTCCTGATGTTGCCGCTCACCAGGTCCGCATCCCCGTTTACCTGCCCGCCGCTATAGTACCCCGCCGGGACCGGCACCGCAGATGCCCCCGGAGAAAACGTCGCGGTTCCGTTGTTCGGCATGGTGCCCGTCTGATGTCCCCAGGTTCCGTCGGTACGGAGCCCCCAGTATGTCGTGCCATCAAGGACCTGCCCCGGCGCGGCACCGTTTACATCGTCCGCTGTCGGGGCGACCCCCATAATCTCGTCTGTGGACCGTCCCACAGGGCCCGGCCCTGCCGACGGTTCCGTGAAGGCTCCCGTTCGTTTCGCCCCAGCGACACCTGTTGTGAGTCGGTTATAGATGTCGTCCAATGTATAGACCGCGCTTGACACCGAATCCGGCGCCGCGGGAGAGTCCAGCGGGCCTGCAGCTTCGGAGAATCGGGGATTAAGAACGAGGAGGAGGAGGAACAACCCCGCGGCGCACTGAATCCATGAACGTCGTCGTACGGTTCCACGGGATTTCATCACACAACCTCCTTGATCGTAACAAAGCGGCATGGGGAGGTCGCGGAATCCGGATTGCGGAAAATCACAATCCGTCCTTCGCAACGCCTCCATTACCGACGGAACGGCATCGTACGGTCATACAGCGGATCAACACCCTCAAGCGTCAAAGATGGAAGAGAAAATCATCGGGCCCCACCCCGATAATGCCGTGCAAACCGTATCATATTAAGAAAATTGTGTCAATTTTTTTAAGACGTTCGAAGAGTTCAGAGAGTTTGTGAAGTCGGGAGGGTTTGACGGCATGTGTCCAGACTTGACGATCTCGCAAAAAGTCTTTCTTTGTCACAGAGATCATCGAGGGCACAGAGAAAAACACGAATTCTTCTTATAGCTACACCCTGCTCTCTGTGTACTTCGCGGCTGAATCATCGGTTTATATGAATTCAACAGACTTCGAAACTTCCGATTTTCATAGCTTCCGCCGTTTCAGCACCTTTTCCGCGTCGGTCCGCGCTCCCGGACCCTCGCGCCCGGATCCTCGCACGCCCGGGCTTTGGACCCGTCGCGGCCCGATGCGCTATCATCTTCCTGTGGTTTTCTCCGATGAGGAAAAATACGGGCGCTGGGCGCTTCCGGCAGTCCTTGGCGCTACCGTACTTGCCTTCGGGGGCTCCGTTTTCGGGACCCGGATTTTCGACGATTTTCACAGCGTATTCGATAACCCCGCCGTCAAAGATCCGGCCAATATCATCCAATTTTTTCTCGACCCGTCCGCGTTTTCCGTCTATGCGGGCGGCAATTACCGGCCGATAACGCTCCTGACCTACGCCCTTACGTTCGGGCTCTTCGGGGAAAACACAGCAGCCTTTCACGCCGGCAATCTCCTCTTTCACCTGACGGCAACGGCGCTGGTCTTTTTCTTCTTGCGGCATGTTCTCCGGAAGGTCCCGGTCGGGCGAGCGGACTGGCCCGCGGCCCTGGGCGCCATAGTGTTCGGGATCCATCCGGCCGCCGGCCAGGTGGTCCACTATATATCAAGTCGAAGCGAGTCGTTGGCGATGATCGGCATTATCGGCGCTCTGTTTTTCCATTGCCGCACGATCGACGCACGGTCGGCGGGGCAACGGTTCGTCTTCGGCGCACTCACCGCGGGCGCGGTCGCCTTCGGTCTCGGCGCAAAAGAGACGGGCATCCTGGCCCTTCCCCTGCTCGTCGTGACCGACCTGGCCGTTGACCGAGCACCCGCCCGCACGGTGACGACCCGCCTTTTGAGACTCCTCGTACCCGCCGTACTGGTCGCTTTATACATTGGAACCGTCCTGCCGGGAGGATTTTCCGACGCGCTGAAGGCCGTGCAGCCCCCCGCCGTATCCTCGCCCGGCCCTACCGGGGACCCATGGATTCTAAAGAGTCTTCGCGCCCTGTGGTCGTACCTCCTGCTCTTTGTCTGGCCCGCCCATCTTGCGCCCTACAGGGAGCTGTCGCCGACCGGCTACCCCTATCTTTCCGCGGCCTTTGCCGGGGGTCTTATCGTCTCCGCGTTATTGTCGACGATTGTTTTCCTTATCCGGAAAGAAACCCGGGCACGGGCCCTCGCCCTGGCCCTCTTCATCGTCCCCTTTGTGCCGTATCTTTTCAAAAAACTCCTCCTCGTCATAAACGAAAACCGGGCATACCCGCCTCTTGCGGGTTTGGCGCTGGGTGCCGCGCTTCTATGGGCGGGGCCCCTACGGCGGTTCGGACGGGAAACGTCCGGCCGGCGTCTGATTCTCGCGGCAGGTCTTCTGATACTCGGCGCGGCCCTGGCACGGGACTGGAAAACCTCCTACGACTGGTCTTCCGAGATACGACTCTGGGAAAACGCCGTTACGGCGGCGCCCGGTTCGGGCGAGGCCCTGGCAGGGCTTGGGACCGCGTATATGAGACAAAAACGCTGGGACGACGCCGTTCGTATCTTCCGGCGTGCAATCGCGAAACCCGCCCGGAGCAGAGACGTAATCCTCGACAACCTTGGAATCGCCTCCTATATGTCCGGGGACAAGGAAGGGGCGTTTCGGTACTTTCTCCAGGCCTACGACCTGAATCCCAAATCCGTGGAGATACTCAATCACGTAGGGAGCATGTTTCATGAAACAGGCCAGCCCCGGGAGGCACTTTTCTACCTGGACCGGGCGGCCCGGCTTGCGCCCGGATACTGCGAGGCCCGGATCGAGGCAATCCTCGCAAACCGCACCTTGGGTCTTCCAGCCGAGGCGCGGAGGCGTATCGCGGAACTTCCGCGCCATTGTCTCGACGATCCGCGGGTAAACGAGACGCGCCGGTGGGCCGGGAGTACCGACGGCCGGGGAAAAAGCGGGGCGACAGCCAATGGCACAAACGATCGCTGATCCGGGAAGGAAGAGAGCCTTTTTTGCACTCCTCGCGCTCGTGCTTGTCTTCGTCGCCCACGGCCCGACACTTATCGCGGATTTTCAGTTCGACGATCTCCACCAGATCGCCTGGAACCCGGCACTCCGTGACCCGGCGCAGATCGGCCGGTTCTTTACGGACCCCTACGTTGGATCGAGCCTGGGCAATGCGCGGTTTTACCGGCCGCTTCTCTTTCTCACGTTCCTTGCCGACGGGATGGCGGGCGACGGATCGCCGTTTCCCTACCGGGTGACGTCTCTTGTACTCCTCTGGACGTTTGCCATCGCAACACGGGCCTTCGTGAAACGGCTCATAGCGCCCGCGCCCGGGAGTAACAACGATTTTCCCGTGGCCCGGACGGCCGATCTTGCAGGCCTTCTCGTGTGCGTACACCCCCTGCTGAACGAATCCGTCCTCCTTGTAAGTTCACGGTCGTCGCTCATGATGGCCCTTTTTTCCCTGGGTGCACTCGCGGTGAGCCTCCGACCCCGGTTCGACCTCAGGAGCGGGGCCTTCTCCGGGTTTCTTACGATCTGCGCACTGCTTTCGAAGGAAACCGCCGTGGTCCTAGCGCCGCTTATGGTGTTTATTCTGTTTGTTGCGAAGGAAAAATACGGTTCGGAATCTCTCCTTCGACGGGCCCTCCCGGTGCTTATCCCCGTGGGTCTCTACGTGGTTTTCTACGAGACCGTTTTCCCGGCCATGACCTCCACGGCGGCCGTCCCGTCTCCGGCCTCCCTCGGAGGGGCCGGAGAGCGATGGCTTTATCCGGCCCGGGGAGGGATGGCCTTTCTCGGTTTTCTGCGTCTCCTGTTTCTACCATTGGGCCTCACGCCGGACCATCCCGTACCGGTCCCCGCGGGCTGGCTTCGCTGGATCGGGTACGGCGTCTGGCCGGCCGCGCTTATCGGAGGAGTCGCGCTCGCCCGAAGAAAGAACTCCCTTCGGCCCGCGGGGCTTGCCCTCCTGTGGTTCACCCTGGCCCTCATGCCGACACTGGTACTGGTACCGCTCAAGACACCGTTTTCAGAACACCGGGCGACACTTGCCGTAATCGGCCCGCTGGCCGCCATTGCCTGGTACGTGGCATCTTTTCCGGCCCGCATCCGCCGCGGGATCGCCGGCCTGCTTATTGTTGGACTCGGGGTCGCGGCACTCACGGAATCACTGCCCTGGCGTTCGCCTTTGTTACTGTGGGAACATGCGGTTTCGGTGGAACCCGAGGGTGACCGGGCGTGGGGGTTCCTTGCGGGGGCGCGTCGCGAGACCGGGGATCTGGAAGGGGCCCGGCGGGCCCGTGCTCGGGGCCGCGGGGCG
>CAYYSS010000187.1:0-5970 GCA_964474325.1 uncultured Nitrospirota bacterium | reverse complement strand
GGAAGCGGACCGTTTCGGGGATAACGAAGCGAGTCTCCTCGCGCTCATCGGCACCACGGTCGGCGGAGCCATCGCAAATGCCGAGATGTACGAGCGCACGCGACGTCAACTCGAGCGTACGCGCACCATTTATGAACTCGGCAAATCGTTGAGCGCGACGTTGGATATCGACCAGGTCCTGCCCTACTTTTGTCGGGAGACCGCGCGGATTCTCGGAGGGCGGACGTGTATGGTGCGGCTTCTCGAAGGCGATGACCTGACGATCCGGGCCTCCTACGGTATCCCCCGGGGCGCGGATTACAGCCTCTCGGTGAAGGTCGGTGAGGGCCTTGTCGGGCGTATCGCATCCGAGGGACGTCCCATCATCCGATGGGCGCAGGACGAGGACGGCTCCGGCGTGATCAACGCCCCGTGGGGGGAGGCCCAGTCGGTCCTGGGTGTGCCCCTGAGGCTCGGGGACACCATCATCGGGACCATCGGGCTTTACGACAAGACCGTCGACGGCCATCCCGAGCGTTTCACCCTCGACGATCAGCAGATGCTGGAAGCGATTGCGTCGGTGGCGTCCGTTGCCATAGAAAACGCCCGCTTATATAACGTTGAAAGGAGCCGGGAAGAACGTCTCGTCATCGCACATCGTCGGCTCGAGACCCTGTTCGAAACGGTCCAGGGCGGCATTCTCACCGTCGATCGGGATATGACCATATGTGCCGCAAACCGCTTTATCGAAGAGTGGACGGGGCTTGACGCCCTGGAAATCATAGGGAAAAAATGCGGCACGGCAGTGGAGAACCAGGAGTTCTGCCCGGTGGATCTGGTGCGTAATACGTTTTCAACGGGCGAGCGCCAGATCCTTGCCCGCCGGGTCGAGCGGGATGGCCGGCCGGTTTATTTCGAGGTGACGACGTATCCCGTGCGGGAGCCCTCGGGGGATGTGGGGGAGGTTGTCGTGTTCGTGCAGGACGTGAGCGAGCGTATGACGTATCAGGAAGAGATCTACGGGCTCTATACCCAGGTGGCGCAGACGAAAGAGTACCTGGAGTCCCTTATCGACAACTCCGCCGACGCCATCATTACCACCGACCGTGAGGGTTTTATCACGTCGTGGAACCGGGGTGCGGAGCGGATATACGGATACCGTTCCGACGAAGTACTCGGCGAGAAATTCCCCATGGTTCCGGATTTCCTTCTTCCCACGGAAAAGACCCATACGGAACGAATTCTCGCCAAGGAGACAATCAAGGATCTCGAGACCCTGCGCCGGCGCAAAGACGGGGAATTGATCGAGGTGAGTCTGACCCTCTCGCCGATTCTGGACCCCGACGGCAATGTGGTCGGTATCAGCGGGATCTCGCGGGATATTTCCGAACGGAAACGGGTGGAGCAGGAACTCACCCGGCGGAACCAGGAACTCTCCCGTCTCCTCTTCATCAGTACCGCGATGCGGTCCACACTCGATCTGGACCGCCTTCTCCGTATGACGCTTACCTCGGTGACCATGAGCGACGGACTGGGGTTCAACCGGGCCATGCTCTTTCTCGTCGATGATGAGCGGAAGGTGATCGAGGGGGTTATCGGCGTAGGGCCGGCAAGTTTGGAGGAGGCATGGCAGATCTGGGGCCGGATGAGCCTCGAACGCAAGAGCCTCGAAGAGATCATCGGGACCATGGACCACGGGGCCGAGTCAGGCAGCTCTTTTCTCGATCGTCTTGCCGCCAACATATCGGTGCCCCTCGACGACGAAGAAAGCATTCTTGCCCGGGTGATCCGGGATCAGGAACCGGTGAATATCGAAGATGCCCGGGGCGACTCCCGGGTCGATCCCGTGCTGGTTCAGCAACTGGGTACCGAGGCCTTCGTCCTTATACCCCTCGTGTCCAGGGGAAAGGCCACGGGGATCCTCTGGGCGGACAACCTCTTTAACCGGCGGCCGATTACCGAAGACGACGTCCGTTTTCTGTCGGGGTTCGCCAACCAGGTGGCGTCCGCCATCGAGAACGCCCGGCTGTTCGATCAGGTGTCGAAGGCCGAGGCTGAACTCGAGAATATCTTCCAGTCCATCTCGGACATGGTCTACTTCAACGATCCTGACTTCACGATCCGCCGGGTCAACCAGGCCGTTGTGGAAAAAATAGGACTCCCTCCCGAAAAGATTGTCGGCAGAAAATGCTATGAGATATTCCATGGTTTGGACGAACCCATGGCACAATGCCCTCATACCCGGACCCTTGATACGGGCGAGGCCTACGTGGAAGAGGTGTACGATGAACATATGGGCGGAACCTTCGTTATCTCGAGTTCACCTATCTTCAACCCGATGGGGAAGATAACGGGGACGGTCCATGTCTCCCGGGATGTCACCGAATCCCACCGTCTTCGTCGCAGGCTTGCCAAGGCCGAAAAAATGGCGGCCCTCGGGGAAATGGCCGCAAAAATCGCCCACGAAATAAGAAATCCGCTTATTTCCGTCGGCGGATTCGCCCGCAGGCTCGAAAAGAAGCTCGACGCGCCGGCGAAGGATTACGCGACGATCATCGTGGATTCCGTTAATCATATGGAGGTCATTCTGAAGGAACTCCTCGGATTCGTTAAGGAAACCAGGATCGTTCCAATTCAGGCCGATCTCCGTGAGATACTCGACAGCATCGTTGCGCTCTTCAGTCCGACGTTCAAGGAGCGGGGAATTGAGATTGTTCGGGAATTCCCCGCCGAGGGGCTTGAAGTTCCTGTGGATTCGAATAAAATAAGAGAAGCGTTCACGAACATGATCACGAACGCGGAACAGTCAATGCATGGCCCGGGTATAATCCGTATACGCGGGTGGCACGAGGGCGAAGACGTAGTAGTGGAAGTGCGCGATCAAGGGGCGGGGATGGACGAAAAGACCCTCGCCCATCTGTTCGACCCGTTCTTTACTACGAAGATGACGGGGACGGGCCTCGGGCTTGCTATCACTCAGAAGATAGTAGAACTGCACCGGGGACGTATCGAAGTGGAAAGCCGGGTGGGCGAGGGTTCGACTTTTCGGATCTACCTGCCCGTAAAGGAGGGAAGCGATGAAGATTTTGGTGGTTGACGACGACAAGCGGATTCAGCTCCTTTACCGGTCCGAGTTGGAGGATGACGGATACGAGGTTCATGTGGCCGATTCCGGCGAGGAGGCCCTCCGCCTGTTCGACGAAGTGGGTCCCGATCTCGTGACCTTAGATATCCTCATGCCGGATATGGACGGTATCCAGGTCCTTCGCAAGATGAAAGAGAAGAATCCCCAGCTTCCCGTCATCATGTCAACGGCCTACGACTACCGGGACGACTTTGCCGTGTGGGCTTCGGAGGCCTACCTGGTGAAATCGTCGGACCTGGGGGAACTCAAGAATACGATCCACAAGCTTATCGGCCCCCCTGCTTGATCTGGTAATCGAGCGGCCGGCCTACGGGGGCTACGGTCTTTCCCGGACGGCCGACGGCGTGGTTTTCGTTTCGGGCGCGTATCCGGGTGACCGGTTGCGCGCCCGTGTCGTTCGGAAAAAAGGCGGCGTCCGGTTTGCCGAGATAGACGAACTCCTCGCATCCGGCATTCCCCGCGTTGATCCTCCCTGTCCTCATTTCGGCCTCTGCGGGGGCTGTGATTGTCAGGATATCGCCCACGACGACCAGATCGGGTGGAAACGGGACGTTTTCAGGGACGTTCTGCGCCGTCTTGGCGGTATCGAGGCGGAGCCCGGCGAATCCCTCGTCGATAGGGCCTACGGATACCGTTATCGGGTGTCGTTCAAGATATCCCGAAACGGGGAACCCGGTTTCTTCCAGCGGCGCTCGAAAAAGGTTGTTCCGGTTTCGGAGTGCCGGGTACTCGCCGAACACCTGGCAGGTGTCGTCGGACGCTTGCGGGAAGTCGATTGGAGGAAAATCGGTATCCGTGAAGTGCGCCTCGCGGCGAATGACCACGGCGAAGTCGTGGCGCGCTCTAAAGGTGGGGGGAGTGCCGAAGACACCGGGGCCGTGTGGGATAAACTCGAGGATGTTCTGATCGGTCTTAAAGGGGAAAAAGAAACCTTCGGAAAACCCCGTCTCGTGCTGGACCTTTCCGGGCTTGCCTGCCACGTTAACGCCGACACCTTTTTTCAGGCCCACTGGACCCTTAACCGGCGGCTTGCCGAACTCGTGGCCGAGTGGGTGAAATCCGCCGAAAGTATTGTGGATCTCTATGGGGGATCGGGGAACCTTTCGCTCCTTCCCGCGGCCCGGGCGGATGTTCCCGTGAGGATTTTCGAAGGGTCCCGGGCGGCCGTCCGTCTCGGCAAGAAAAATGCCCGGGTAAACGGCCTCGGAGGTGTGGAGTTCATTCACAGCGACCTCCTTCGCGGCCAACCGGACATCGGTGCAAACGACACGGTAATCGTCGATCCGCCCCGGGCCGGTCTTTCGCGGCCGGTCGTTACCGCACTCATGGCGCACCGGCCCCGGAGGTTGGTTTACGTATCCTGCGACCCCGCAACGCTTGCCCGGGATCTCAAGACCCTCGTCGAACACTATGAAATCACGGACCTCAGGCTGGTGGACTTCTTCCCCCAGACCTACCACATCGAGGCCGCCGTCCGGCTGGAGGCGCGGTAGCCCCAGCCCCTCGCCCCTCGCCCATCGCCTCTCGCCCGTATTTTTCATTTGTCCGGATCTTTCCGTTTCCGTTACAATCCCTCATGACAAGAAACCACGTCTATCTCCGGGCGGGGATCGTGGCCTTTATTGCGGTCTTTTCCGCGTATCTCTTCTTTTACTTCGATCTCTGGGCGTTTTTCTCCGATAAAGAGCGACTTGCACGGTATATCGGGTCCTACGGCGGTTTGTCGATCCTTGTCCTGATCGTTATTCAGATCATCCAGGTGCTGGCCGCGCCGCTTCCCGGAGAAATCACCGGCTTCGCCGGAGGTTTCGTCTTCGGCGCCGTGAAGGGGACCCTCTGGTCGACAATCGGCCTCACCCTCGGTTCGTGGCTTGCATTCGCGGTAGGACGCTGGTCGGGGCGGCCTGTAGTGGAACGGATCGTAAAGGCCGACACCCTGGCCCACTACGACGACGTAATCACCCATGGGGGCAAGAAAGTAGTATTTATTCTTTATCTGATCCCCGGGTTTCCGAAGGATCTCCTCTGTTACATTCTGGGCATGAGCGGCCTTGGGGTCAGGGATTTCCTCGTACTCTCCACCGCGGGCCGCTTCTTCGGTACGGTGGGGCTCTCGGTGGCCGGGGGCCTCGTCCGGGCCGAACGTTACGGGGAGTTTCTCGTCGTCTCCCTGGTCATGGGGGTGATCGTACTCGTGTCCTACCTTAACCGCGAAAAGATCCTCCACCCCATCAGATGGAAACGGCAGAGGGCAGCCCGGAAGGTTTACGGAACATCGGGTGCGTCGGTGGAAGAGAAGGGTGCGTCGGTGGAAGAGAAAACGCCGGAACCGGTCCGGGACGAGGATGCCGCCCGGACCGCCGCCGGCGAAAACGTGAAAGCAGGGGACGAAACCGGAGAGGGGCGGGCGGAGGGTCCGGATAGAACTAGTCTTCGATGATGATTGCCTCGACGGGGCAGTTCTCTTCGGCGGCCTCGCAACAGCCCGCAAACAGGCAGGCGTCCGGGTCGTAGGCCTCGGCCTTGCCATCGTCTTTTAAGACAAACACCGCCGGGCAGAGTTCCTCGCAATTGCCGCAACCGATGCAGAGATCTTCGTCTACGCGCACGTCCATAACTTCTTAGTATACCGCAACCGTGACCGGCGACTCGCGACCCGTGACCCGTAACCGGCGCGGTACCGGATGGGAGATCAGGAAGGCAGACGGTGGCGGGGCGCAGGCGACGGGCGAGAGGCGATGGGCGATAGGGGAAAGGCCGGAGGCGGGGCGCAGGACTGAGTCGTGATGCAGGAATTCACGTTTCGTGGCGTTTGCCGTACAGAATCCGGACCCGTCCGCCGTTTC
>CAYYSS010000186.1:0-5983 GCA_964474325.1 uncultured Nitrospirota bacterium | reverse complement strand
CGGGTGGGAATTTCACCCACTGAAAGACCGTGCCTTTGCACGGCGCACTGCCACGGCAAGGTCTATTCTCGCATCTATCTGCGCTCATCCGCGTAATCCGCGAATAAACAAAACCCCGTTCTGGACGCGAGGGACTCGGTTAGAAGAAGAGGTGCACCGCCGCAACCAGTTCGTTCACGTTACCCGCGGGCCGCCGGGGGGTGTCGTTACTGGTCCGGTACAGCACGCGGACCTGCAGGTTCTCGTGGAGAAAACGGGCTATGGACTTATTGCGGACGGCGCGGCCCCGTTTGTTGTGCAACGGGAAGGCAACTCGTTGCGATTAACAGTCGCATAATAGTACTTGCAGAGATGGATAATATCCCGTTATTGCGGGAAAGAAACCGGTGCGACTATTTCGAAACCGCTGATAAACCGGGGGTTACGTTGAGTTTCGCGTTATCCCGTACTTCTTCATCCGGTAGGTGAACTGCCGTTCCGTCAGGCCCACCGCCCGGGCCGCACGGGCATAGACCCAGCCGCTTGCCTCGAGCGCCGCCGTCATACGATCCCGTTCCAGGTTCTCAACGCTTCCTTTAAGTCCCTTGGCCACCTCGGGCGGCGGACCGCTTCGGATATGAAAGGGCACATCGTCGGGACCGATACGGTCGGTATCCGCAAGGAGCACAAGCCGCTCCATAGTGTTTTCCAGTTCCCGTACATTCCCCGGCCAGTGATAGCGGGTAAGGAGCGACATGGTCTTCGGCGCGAGGGCCACGGCACGGCCGTTTTCCTCGTTAAAACGATCGAGGAAGTGTTCGACCAGAAAGGGGATGTCTTCCAGCCGCTCTCTGAGCGGCGGAAGAAAGACGGGTACCACGTTCAAGCGATAGTACAGGTCTTCCCGAAAGGAACCTTCTTTCATGGCCGTTTCCAGATTCCTGTTCGTCGCGGCGATCACGCGCACGTCCACGTTCATGGTACGGCTTCCGCCCACCCTTTCGAATTCCCGTTCCTGAAGCACCCTGAGGAGCTTCGTCTGTAACTCGAGGGCCAGGTCACCGATTTCATCGAGAAAGATGGTCCCGCTGTCGGCCATTTCGAACTTACCCCGCCGCGTCGCCACCGCACCGGTAAACGCCCCTTTTTCGTGCCCGAAGAATTCCGACTCGAGAAGGTTTTCCGGAATAGCCGCGCAGTTGACCTTCACGAGGGGCCGCTCCGACCGGTCGCTGTGGCTGTGAATAGCCTTGGCGATCAATTCCTTGCCCGTGCCCGACTCCCCCCGGATCAGGACCGTGGCCCGGCTGGGGGCGATTTTATGTACGGTCCTGAAGACCTCCTGCATGCCCTTGGACGACCCGATAAGATTGCCCAGGCGGTGTTTCTTCTTGAGTTCCATGCGGAGTTCCCGGTTCTGCCGGCGCTCGGCGTCGATCTGCCCTTCGAGCCTGAGGGTGAGTGCTATGAGTTGGGCTACGAGCCGGAGGACGCGAAGGTCCTTCTCAAAACTTACCCGCGGGCCGAAAAGCCGGTCAACGCTGAGCACACCGAGCACGTCCCGCTTGTCCACCACGGGGACGCAGAGAAAGGAGATATCCTTCTTGCGGATATCCGCCCGGGACCGGGTCCGGTCGAGAAACAGGGGTTCGTCCTCGATCTGGGGAATTACCATGGGATAACCTGATTTCACAACCCGGCCGATGATCCCTTCGCCGATCCCGTAGGTCCCCCGTCGTATCTCCTTGCGGGTAAGACCGAAGGCGGCGGCGATCCGGATCTCCCCGGTGGTCATATCCCGCAGGGTAACGGTTCCCCGCTCCATTTCAAGATAATCGGAAAGTATCCGCATAGCGGAATAGAGGCGCCGGCTGAGTTCGGTCTGAGACGCCAGCACCTTGCTGATCTCATACAGCGCCATGAGTTCTACGTTTTTCGTATCTGTCACGGTTTCCCTTTTCGTTGTTGCGTTTATCGACTACAAGTTTAACCGAATCCGACTTGAAAGGTCGGCCGTCCGGATTTCCTCCCCCCGGAAAACACGAAAAAATCCCGGGCGGGGCAGGACCCCGCCCGGTTACAGAAGGAGGTTGTGGAATACGCTTACGCGCCTGTTATAGACCCTCCCGCCCCCCGTTCAGAGGGCGGCCTGGTCCAGTTCTCCGGTCCTGATACGGACCGTTTTTTCCAGGGATGTCACAAAGATCTTGCCATCACCTATTTTTCCGGTCCGGGCGATCTCCATGATTCGCTCGACCGCTTTATCAGCCGCATCGCTGGGCAGTGCAACTTCAATCTTTACCTTCGGGACAAAGGCAACATCATACTCGGCCCCTCGATAGAGTTCCACGTGCCCTTTCTGCCGCCCGTATCCCTTCACTTCGGTTACGGTCATGCCCTGAACGTCCAGCTCCCCGAGGGCTTCCTTCACCTGATCGAGCTTGAACGGCTTTATGATGGCTTCTATCTTCTTCACGCCGGTTCTCCTTTCATCGCCGGTGCGAGGGCCGCGTCCCGGAGAGCGGAACCAGGGCCGCCGCCGGCGCCGAGAACAACCGTATCGGGGTGGATCTGGAAGTCCGGGTACGCATTATTACCGTGCTCGCCGTAGTCGAGACCCTCCACTTCTTCTTCCGGGCTCACCCGGAGACCGATGGTGGCGCTGATGATCTTAAACGCGACATAGGCCACCGGGAACACCCAGAGAAAGGCCGCCGCGATACCGATAAGCTGTACCCCGACCACCTTGATCGAGAAACCTCCCATATCGAAAAGTCCCGCCGCCAGCGTGCCCCAGGCTCCACAGACTCCGTGGACGGATACGGCGCCGACCGGGTCGTCGATCTTCAGGACCTTATCGATAAAGAGGACCGAAAGAACCACGAGGATACCGGCGATAAAGCCCAGTATCACCGCGCTCGTGGGACTTACGTTGGCGCAACCCGCGGTAATACCTACGAGGCCGGCCAGGGCGCCGTTAAGGGCCATGGTCCCTTCCGGTTTCTTGAACATAATCCACGCAGCGATAAGTGCGCCGACCACACCCGCGGCCGCGGCAAGGGCCGTGTTGGCGGAAATGATGGCGATGTCCGTAATCGCCGCCGTCGTGCTGCCCGCGTTAAAACCGAACCAACCGAACCACAGGATGAACACACCGAGAGCCGCCAGGGGGATGTTGTGCCCCGGAATTGCCTTCACCCTGCCGTCGCTGCTGTACTTTCCAAGCCTGGGGCCGAGGACGATGGCTCCCGCCAGGGCCGCCCAACCGCCCACGGAGTGGACAACCGTCGAACCCGCGAAATCGATGAACCCCAGGCCTTCAAGCCAGCCGCCGCCTTTATAGAGACTGCCCCAGGCCCAGGAGCCGAAGACCGGGTAAATCAAGATGGTGATGACCGCGCTGTAGGCCAGGTAACCCACGAACTTCGTGCGCTCGGCCATGGCGCCGGAGACGATGGTGGCCGCCGTCGCCGCAAAGACCGTCTGAAAGAGGAAGAACGCGTAGAGCCAGGGGTCCTTGTCCACGGCGAAATCGCTGAGAAAGAACCCGGAGGTCCCGAACCAGCCTGTGGCCGTAACGCCGAACATGAGGGCGAAGCCCACGGCCCAGAACCCGAGGGCCCCCATGGAAAAATCCAACAGATTCTTCATCATGATATTCACGGCGTTCTTCGCCCGGGTGAAACCGGATTCCACCATGGCGAATCCGGCCTGCATGAAGAACACGAGAAACGCGGCAATAAGGGTCCAGAGGTAATCGGCGTGTTTCTGTACCGCCGCAATTGCCTCGGCGTTCCCTTCGATGCTCGGCGGCGCTACTTCTTCGGCGAACCCGGGAACGCCCCATAGCATGGCCGCCAATGCCGTTATAATCAAAACCGTACGTACCATTTTCTTGCTCCTTTCACCTCCCCGCGGCATTTCCGGCTCCACAGACAAACCGCCGAATCATCCGGGCCGGTTGGCGCGAGGGAATTTTCTAATAACAACCTGATTCTTTTGCAGGAAAATCCTGCCCCGGTCATTGCGGGGTCGAATCGACCTCGCAATGACCGGAACCGCCAGGTTTTACAACGCCGTTAAAAACTTATCGAGACCCCAATGCCTCCGTAGACAATGGTGCTGTCGCCGTCAAAGCTCACCGCCTCGATGGCCTCCTCGGCGTCGTCGCTCAAGGGAAAGCTCACGGCAATCACGGGGTTGATCGAAACCGGTCCGAGCGGAAAGCTCGTGCCGACGGAAACCTCACCGTTATAGAGTCCCGTAAAATCGCCCATCACTTCGTTTTCCAGATTCACGCTGGCGCTTGCACCCACATCAAGGGAGACACTGCCCAGGGGAAACGAGTGACCGATCGAAGCGGTGAGAAAACCGCCGCCGCCTTCGATAATGTCCCAATACAACGTAAGCGATGGGCTCAGAACCACGTCGTAGCTCACGCCGGCGTAGATTTCCTGGGTATCCTCGATACCGTCCAGTCCGTAATAGATCCAGCCTACGTCCACGCCGAGCTTATCGAAGGACGTGGTGTAGTTGAGCGTCAAATCCGTCTCGTTGGCCTCGTCGGAATCGAAGTCGTAATTACTCCAGAGATTGACACCGAAACCGTTGTACGAAAGCCCGGCGGTGGGCTGAACCACAAGACCCTCGCTCAGTTTCTGGCCCCGCCAGACGTAATTGCTCATCACGTCGACCCCGGCTTCCGCGCTTTTTTCGACCTCGGCCTGTGCCACGGCCCCTCCAATAAACAACAGCAATACGGCCAACAGAATGCTTCTCAGTTTCATTGTTTTTCCTCCTCCATGGTTCTCTACTGGTTTTCCGCCCCCAGGGACGGCGATCGTCTAACAACCCACTGCGTCGTTTCCACCTCCCCACGCACCGCTTCAGCGTCGTTATCGACGCGGTATCAACGAATCTCCATCGTCTTAGTTCAATGATCGTGCCAAAGGGGAAAGGCCCCATTTACGGGGGTTTTCAGCGGCGGGCCGACCAGATACCTACACTTTTGTAGGATCGAACCCAGTTTTGTCTGATCGGCGAAACGTGCGCTTCCGAACGACGACGGGTTCAGACGGACGAAATCGTCTCGGCGGCGTAGATCTTTCGGATACCGTATTTTTTCATCTTATAGTCGAGGATGCGCTCTGTAATACCAAGGGAACGGGCCGCCCGAGCCTTAACCCCTCCGCTTTCTCTGAGGGCGGAAAGGATCATTTGCTTCTCAAGCCGTTCCACGGTCTCTTTAAGATTTGCCATTTCCGTTTCTCCTCCTTGCAATGAGCCGCCTTGGCGTTGCAACCGGGATGCCAAGCTACCGTGACTCCTGACCGGTAACCGCCGACTGCCGACCGCCAACGTCTTTTCCCCCCTTTTACGTCTCCCGCCTCCCTTCTCCCTTTTCCCCGCTCCGGTTCCGCAGCAGGAAGACTGTGAGAAATCCGGGTTAGACTAGATGATGACCGTCGATGCTCCCCGTGAACGCTGTATCCGGTGCGGAACCTGTTGCAGAAAAAGCAGTCCTACCCTGCACGCCGAAGACGCCGGGTTGTTTGAATGCGGCGCGCTCGCTTTCGCCCACGTCTATACCCTGCGGGCGGGTGAGTTCGCCGCCGATACCATCCGGGGAGGTATCATCCGGCTCGATGGGGAGATGGTGAAGATCCGGGAGCAGACCGGCTCCCGAACCTGCATGTTTTTCGATGAAGCACAGTCGGGGTGCCGGATTTATGCAACGCGGCCGGTTCAGTGCCGGACCCTGGAGTGCTGGAACCCGGGGCCGCTCGTCGATCTCTTCGCGGAAAGGAAACTTACCCGCAGGGACCTTATCCCGGACGGTGAACTGGGGGAGATTGTCGCCCTCCACGAACGCAGAACCTCTTTCGCGGAGCTGGGAGACCGCCTTGAGCAGTGGAACGAGGGCCGCGGGGGGGCCGAGCGTATCCTCGAGATCCTCAATTACGATATCCACGTCCGCGACGTCGCCGTAAAACGGGGCGCGGTT
>CAYYSS010000185.1:0-6001 GCA_964474325.1 uncultured Nitrospirota bacterium | reverse complement strand
TTCTATCAACGAATGCTATTCCTACAATCGGCTTCAACTGGCCGCCCTGGTTCTGGCAACCTTGAGGCGCGCCGGTCCGGTCGCCTGGGTGGAGGCAACCCGCGCCATGTTCGCCCGGACCGGCACGGGCCCCCAGGACACCGAGAACTTCGCCAACTACCCCCGCATGGTCGAGGGCGTGGAGGTGGGCATACTGTTCCGGGAACAGGAAGACGGGGCCTGCAAGGTAAGCCTGCGGGGCAAGGGCCGGATCAACGTGGCGAAAGTGGCCGAGGCCTTCGGCGGCGGCGGACACCGGGATGCCGCCGGGTGCAGAATCGAAAGCGGGCTCGAAACCGCCAAGAGGAGCGTACTCACCGCGGTCGGGGATGTACTCGGGACTGATTAATTGCAACAAACCCCCCGGGATTACGAGCCGGACGGCCGTGGACCGGATCGCCCACCGGCTGGGAATAAAGAAAGCGGGCCATGCCGGGACCCTGGACCCCGGCGCCACCGGCGTCCTTCTTGTCTGTGTGGGCCGGGCGACCCGTATCTCGACCTATCTCATGGACCTGCCGAAATGCTACCGCGCGGTCATGAGACTCGGGGAGGTTACGGATACCCAGGACGCCGACGGTACGGTTGTCGAACGGTTTCCGGTTCCCGCTCTCTCCCGGGAGGACGTACAGGAGGCCGCCGGGGCGTTTCTGGGCACGATAGAGCAGACCCCGCCCATGTATTCGGCTCTCAAACACCGGGGCGTGCCCCTGTATCGCCTTGCCCGGCAAGGCAAGACCGTTCTGCGGCGGCCCCGGGAAATCACCATATTCGAGATCGCCGTGGTAGCCGTGGATCTGCCGTCGGTGGTCCTGGACGTAACCTGCAGCAAAGGGACGTACATCCGCACGCTGTGCGAGGATCTTGGCCGGGCCATGGGTACCGGGGCCCACATGACCAACCTGGTCCGGACGGCCGTCGGACCCTTCGCTGTCTCCGACGGGGTCGCCCCCGACGACGTGACTCCGGATCGGATTATTCCCGCGGGTGAGGCGTTGGGGTTTTTCCCGAAACTGGCGGTCCCCGCAGGGCAGGGTGCGGATCGACTTCTGCACGGCAACAGCCTGCGTATCGGGCGGGATATTGAAGACCCGGGCACCGCGGATCGTTCCCGGTTCCGGCTTATCCATCCCGAGCGGGGTTTCATGGGCGTGGGACGGAAGGACGGGGGCTGTGTACGGGTCGAAGCCCTCCTCACCGGAGCGTGAATCGAAATCTTCGGCGAAACAGGAGGGCACGGCCCGATTGCACCGCCTGTTTCACATACCGAAAGGCGGCGCGGCGGGTGGGGGCGACCCGGCAGTTATGGCCGTATCGGCGACCGAATCCCGAATTTGGAGGTCGATCCGGGGCGGGACTTGTGATTGCTTGCAGGATTGTTTAGAATAGCGCTACCGAAGAGCTTGAAACGCCGGATTCACATATAAACTAATGCTTTTGGATCAGGGAGGGTACCAATGAGATCGTACGTGAGGATCGTTCCGCTGTTGATTTTAGCGCTGGTACTTGCCGTCGGGGGGTGTGCAAAGCGGCAGGTAACAGGTGCTCCCGGAAGCATGGACGGTAGCGGCGACATGGCCAAGGACGCCGATGGAAAGGGCGCCGGGGCCGGTGGCCCGGAGGCTATCAACGACCGGATCGCGTCCCGGTCCATGACGGAGGTTCCGCCCGAAGAAGTGACGGAACAGGCCGTGTTCAAAGACATTCACTTCGATTACGACAAATCCGACATCAAGGGCGAGGACCGGACAACCCTGGACGCCATCGCCGACTGGCTTCTTCGTAACCGCCAGAGCGCCCTGATCATTGAGGGACACTGCGACGAACGGGGCTCCAGCGAATACAACCTGGCCCTGGGCGACCGGAGGGCGAAGGCCGCACTCGGTTACCTGACGGCCCAGGGCGTTTCCGCCGACCGGATTACCACCATCAGCTACGGCGAAGAACGCCCGGTTGCTCAAGGCCACGACGAGGACTCGTGGTGGCAGAACCGTCGGGCCCACTTTCTCGTTCGTTAGAGACGGACACGTTCTGAAGGTTATATTCGGGCGGCAGTGGACTCGTGCCTCTGCCGCCCGCGTCGTTTCGTTGTATCACGCGTTTCGTGCCGGTTAGTTGCGCGGCGCACCTTGGAGGGGCAAGATTCTTGGAACCGGGAGGATACAAACCATGACATTACAACGTACCGCGGCGTTGGCCGTATTTGCGCTCGTACTGTCGAGCGGCTGTGTCAGCACCACGGACCTGGCAACGCTCGAGGCCGACATCAACACGGCCCGCCGGGTCGCCTTTGAAAACAGGAAAGACGTCCAGACGCTCAAGAGTCAGCTCGGGAGTACGGGCAGTGAAAGTGCCAGTTTCTCGGATGTAGCCGAGGCCTTCAAGAACATCCGCGCGTCCCAATCCGACCTGTACCGGCGGATCGAAGACCTGGAGAGGTCGTTTCAGCAGATAACCGGGCAGGCGGAAGACATGACGTTTCAAAACGCCCAGAACCTTCGCGCGGCCACGGAACGGATCGATGCCCTCTCGGCGCGCCTCGAGACCCTGGAACGACAGGTGGCGGCAACCGGGTTAGCACCGACGCCGGGTACTGCCGGCGCCACGCTCCCCGGGGGAATCCGCCCGGCACAGATCGTACCGGCCGGGGGGACGGATACAGCAACCACGCCGCTTCCGTTGCCGGGTCAGCCGGCTTCGACCGGAACGGAACCGATCACGGTCCCGGGCTACGAACCTCCTGTCGCGGCCGTCGAGCCCGTAGTTTCCGACCCCCCGGTAACGACGCCGGGCGCAACGGTGGGCGTAAGTCCGGTAAGCCTCTACCGACGGGGCCATGAATTCCTCGAGAAGAAACAGTTTTCGGAGGCCCGCAAAGTCTTTCAGCGCTTTCTCCGGGAGTTCGGGGACCATACATATGCCGGAAACGCCCAGTACTGGCTCGCCGAAACCTATTACGCAGAGAAAAACTACGAAGACGCCATCCTGGCATACGAAGACGTAATCCGGAAGTTCAAGGGTTCGGATAAAGTTCCGGGCGCCATGCTGAAACAGGGGTTCAGTTTTCTCGGACTCCGGGATACGCGCACGGGCACGGTCCTTCTTGAAAGCGTTATCCGTAAATATCCCGACTCCGACGAAGCCGACCTGGCGCGGAAGAAACTAAAGGCAATAAAGAAGTCACCGGGGAGCGGCTGATCGGCCGGGACGGTTTTCCCGAAGGACATCTCCGTGCACGACGGCCACCGGCGCAAGATCGACTATCTCAGAGTCTCGATCACCGACCGGTGTAACCTTCGCTGTGTCTACTGTATGCCGGAAGAGGGTATCTCGCCGCTTCCCCGCCAGGCGATTCTCCGCTATGAGGAGATCCTTCGGGTGGTCAAGGCCGCCATTGGAGAAGGCATCTCCCGGGTGCGGCTTACCGGCGGGGAACCCCTCATCCGCCGGGACGTGGAAGACCTTCTGCGGTCAATCAGTGCCCTCGAGGGTCTCAGGGACCTGAGCCTCACCACCAACGGCCTTGCCCTTGAGGCCATGGCCGAACGCTTGAAGACCGCCGGGCTCGGGAGGATAAACGTGAGCCTCGATTCCCTGGAGCCGAAGCGTTTCGCCCGGATCACCCGGGGGGGGCGGGTCGGGAGGGTGCTGAGGGGGCTTCGGTCCGCCGAAGAGGCAGGCCTCGGTCCTCTGAAGATCAATATGGTCCCGATTCGGAATTTTAACGACGACGAGATTCCCGCTTTTGCCGAACTCACCCGGGACCGGGCCGTTCACGTGCGGTTTATCGAATACATGCCCCTTGGCGGCACGAAGGGATTCTGGGACAAAGACCGCATGATCCCCGCGGACGATGTAAAAAAGGCCATCGAAATGAAACTCGGCCCGCTTGAACCCGTGAGCGACCGTTCCGGTTCCGGACCCGCCCGGTATTTTCAGCTCGCCGGGGCCCGGGGAAAGATCGGACTCATTACCCCGGTGAGCAACCACTTCTGCGGGAGCTGTAACCGCCTCCGCCTTACGGCCGACGGCAAACTCAAGCCCTGCCTCTTTTCGGAACAGGAAATCGACCTGATGGGGGCCCTTCGCCACGGCCGGGGTTCGTTAAAGGAACTGATCCGAAACGCAATCGCCACAAAGCCCAAACGTCACAACCTTTCCGCCTCTGACCGCCCCATGTCCCGCATCGGGGGCTGAGAACCAACAGCCGCCCTTTTGCCTTTCCTGTGAAATCCGCTACAATGGTTTCCTGGGGGGGCGGGAGATCTCGACAAATGCCGGAAAACAAACTCAGCCATTTTGATTCGGAAGGCCGGGCCCGTATGGTGGATGTTTCGGAAAAGTCACCCACCGAGCGGGTGGCCGTAGCCCGGGGGTACGTGGCCATGCGGCCCGAGACGCTGCGCCGGATCGTCGACCGGACGATCCAGAAAGGCGACGTGCTGGCCGTGGCCCGGGTTGCCGGTATCATGGCGGCAAAGAGGACGCCCGAGCTGATACCCCTCTGTCACCCGATCGCGATCAGTTCCGTAGATATCGATCTGGTCGCCCGAACCGAAGACTCCCGGGTGGATATTACGGTAACGGTGCGCACCACCGACCGGACCGGCGTGGAGATGGAGGCCCTGACCGCCGTATCCGTGGCCGGGCTCACGATATACGATATGTGCAAGGCCGTTGACCGGGAGATGGTGATCGGCGACGTACTCCTCGAAGAGAAACGGGGGGGCAGAAGCGGGACCTTCCGGCGCCGCGAAGACTAAATAAGAAAGCGGGGGTTTCCAACCCGCGGGAGCACAATGATGGAATGCAGCATGGAAAAAAACAGTCAGTTCTGCAACTGCACCTACGAACCCTGTTCGCGGAAACATAAGTGTTGCGAATGCCTCCACTACCACCGCCGACACGGAGAACTGCCGGGGTGCTTCTTCACGAATGAATACGAACGCACCTACGACCGGAGTATCGCCAACTTCATCAGGATGCACCGGGGCCGCTGACGCCCGGACTCCGTACACCCGAACCCGGCGGACGGGTCAGGAGGAGGACCGCAGAAAGAAATCCTCTATAAGCCGGGCGTCCTTCGGTGAAAGATCGAACTTAAGCGCGGCGTCGCTGATTAATGCTGAAAGTGAATGGCCGGGCTCTTCGGTCCGCATCTCCGAAACCCACTGCACGGCCCTTCGCACCGATTCCCCCTCGGGCAGGACTGTCGTCATAGCAACCTCATCCTCCTTTCCATCGTAGTACCGTTAACGTAGTACCATTAAACCATGCCCGCCCGGGAAATGCCCGAACCCCGCCCACGCACCCCGCTGCCCGAGCGCGCCCATGCGGTGATCATCGGGGCAGGGGCCGCGGGGCTCGTAGCAGCCCTGTACCTTCAGCACCGGGGGCTCGACGTCGTTGTCCTTGAAAACGACGGACGGGTCGGAGGAACCGCCGGGAGTTTCGTGCGCAAGGGGTTCCGTTTCCCCACGGGCCCTCTGGGCGTTACCGTACCCGGGGATCTTGAAGCGATCCTGGCCGAAGCCGGCGTACCGGGCCTGCCGGAACTCAAACGGGCGGAATTCAAACTCCGGGCGGGTAACCTGACCCTTCCCCTTTCGGCTCCCTTGGATACCATCGGCCGTCTCTTAAAAGACTACGCACCGGAGGAATCGGCCGGGATCGAGGATTTTCTCGCACGCATCCGCTCCCTGATCCCACGGCTTCGCGAGCTGCGTCGAAAACGACCGGCGGAAACGGAATCGGCGCTCGGTCCCGACGCCCTGCCGCCGGCCGACCGGATACTTCGCGCCCTGATAAAAAACCCCCTGGTACGGAACGTCCTCGGGTCCCAGGGGACGGGAGCGCCGATTATGCCCATGGGCCTGCTTGCCGCCATGTGGGATTTCCTCTCGGAAACCGACAACCTCTGGCACGAGATCTGGCACCACGAGGGCAGGATCTGGAGGATGGG
>CAYYSS010000184.1:0-6007 GCA_964474325.1 uncultured Nitrospirota bacterium | reverse complement strand
TCCGCGCCCGAACCGGCGCGCGCCTTGTATCAACGGCGCCTTCCGGCCCCTCGCTGCGAACCACCATGAGAAAAGCGGGCTGATACCGACTGCCGTTTTCTTTCTCCATACGTAACGGCTGTCGCTACCGGCACGTGCGCTTTATTGTTTGCCACGCACAACGCAATAATAAATTGCATTGTGCTCCAGGAAGAGCTATATTTAAACGTGAAAACAAAGATTTTTCAGGAGGTGGCAGAATGCCCGCGGCGGTGCGTGTATCGGATGAATCGGTACGCGAAGCAAGAAAATTCAGCAAGGTCGATCATCGGTGGTTGACCGGCCGGACTGAGCACTGGGCCAGGATCGGTAAGTGCGCTGAAGAGAACCCTGACTTGACCTGCGGTTTAATCGAAGAAATACTCATCGGAACGGAAGAGTCGGATCGGGGCGCAGGTCTGAGTGATGGTGCAGGAATTCACTTTTCATGGCGCCTGCCGTACAGGGTCCGGATCCGTTCGCCGTTTCGGGAAAAGTAGTGGCCGTGCGTATTTTTTTTGATTCCACCGGCCCCTTTCGCGGCAATTCTTCTGCAACAATAGGGTGATATGTTATATCGGTCAGGTAACGGTGGAGTCGAATTGATTGCTGTCGACTCTCACGAGAATTGCTATCGGCGTTTGAAATCTATCTCAAGAAAAGATAAAAACAGGGACGATGGATAATTACTTTCGTATAAAAACTTTGAACAAGATTGCGCCGGAGGGGCTGGAGCTTTTTTCCGACCGCTACCGGATCGATCCCGGCGAAACCGATCCCCACGGGATCGTCGTGCGCAGTGCGCCGCTGGATACGGACGACTATCCTTCGCTTCTTGCGGTTGCCCGGGCAGGGGCGGGGGTCAATAACATCACCGTCGAAAAAGCCACCGAACGGGGCATCTGCGTGTTTAACGCCCCCGGCGCTAACGCGAACGCGGTCGCCGAGCTGGTGTTTGCCATGCTCGGGGTGGGGGCCAGGAACATTGTTCAGGGTGTTGAGTTCTGCCGAAGCCTACGCGGGCTCCCGGACGAAGAGATTTCCCGGCAGGTGGAATCCCGGAAGTCGTCGTTTCGCGGTTTCGAACTGGCCGGAAAGACCCTCGGTGTTCTGGGGCTCGGAAAGATCGGGGTGCGGGTGGCGAACCTGGGTGTGTCCCATCACATGCGGGTCATGGGTTTCGATCCCCTGCCCTCGCTTGAAAACATCCACGCCCTTTCCCCGGACGTGGAACTGGTGAGAAGCATCGGTGAGGTCGCCCGGGACTGTCACGTTCTTTCGGTTCACGTGCCGTTCAGCGATACAACGAAAGGGCTTGTGGATGCGGGTCTCATACGAAGACTCCCCCGCGACGCCATCCTCATAAACTACGCCCGGGGTCCTATTGTGGACGACGGCGCAGTACTGAGTGCTCTGGCAGACGGGCACCTGGGGATGTATATTACGGATTTCCCCACGGCGGAACTTCTCGCCCACCCGAACGTGGTCCCGTCACCCCACCTGGGGGCGAGTACGGAGGAGTCGGAGGAACTCTGCTCGATCATGGCAATCAAGGAACTCAAAAGCTATCTCGAGCGGGGCACCGTGACCAACAGTGTCAACTTTCCGAATGCCGAACAGATCCCTTCCCGGGGGGTGCATACACGGCTCGTCATGATCAATCGGGACGTGCCGGGCATGATCGGGTTTGCGTCCCAGTTGATCGGGTCGCACGGAATCAATATCGCGAGCTACCTCAATGAAAGTAACGGGGTGGTCGGATACAACATCATCGACCTGGAAGCCCCCGTGCCGCCGGCGGTTCTTTCGGAGATAGAACACCACGATGGCGTAATCCGCGTGCGGACTATCGACTGCTCCGGTGAGTGTTGAACCGTCCGGTTGTAATAACCCTTGCAGTGGCGAAAACACGGCCCCGGCAGCGGCCGTGATGATTAGTGAACCTTGCAGCGGCATACAGTACGGGGCCTGTGGCCTCAAAAAAATCCGCTTCGCGGCGTAAGGAGAGGCTAAAGGCGAGAGGCTATGGGCGAGGGGCTGGGGCGATTGACAATTGACGATTGACGGTTTTCAACTGCCAACCGCCGACCGCCTTCCTCGGCGTAGCCTTCGGCGAAGACGGGCCAACGTCTTTTTCCCGCCTACGGCGTCCCGGGTGGATTGAGTTCGCAGATCGGGCTTTTCGGCCAGCTCGAGGCTTCGAGGTTTGCGCCGAAGCCGATGCCCCCGCCGATCGAACCGCTCGGGTTCCAGACGAACTTGGCGGCACCCATCCGCGTGTTGGGGTCGGAGCTGAGAAGGGAGATCTGGGCCTTCGCGCCGGTTGACCCCGAGAATGACAGGCCCACGTTATAGTTTCCGGAAAAGTTCGTCGACGCCCCCACGTAAGTTCCGAAGATCCCCCCGAGTTTGGCGCCGAGCTTTATCGTGTAGTTCCCCGCATTGTTGGCCTCGATACAGACCTGAAGGCCCGTCGGCGGAAAACAGAGCCCCGTTTCGAGTCCGAAGGGGGTTTTCTGCCCGCAACACTGAAGCCGGGGGGTGCAGATACTGGTAAAGCAGGCAAGCGATACCGTGCACTCGTCTACGCAGGTTACGACGTTATCGTAAAACCCGCCGTTACAGCTACAGCAGACCAGGGTCTTTGCGGGTCCCCTCCCCATGGTTCCGTTCGATTTGAGAAGCGAGTAGTTCGACGGAAGGCGGGAGTCGAAGGCCGCAGTCGAGGAAAGTCCGTTCCGCAGGGCGTAGTGGTAACCATCCCAGGCATCGTGGGCCCAGGAGGGTTCACCGTCAAGGGCGTTCAGTTTCTCCTGGGCGGCGCGGGCCGTGTTGCCTTTTTTGTCGAAATAGACAGCGGCGTTTTCGTGGGTGAGCGACAGGGTCGCGTCCTGATAGTGGGCGTAATCGAGGACCCTGCCCGCCGTATCGAGTTCCCCGAGTTCAAGGAGGCAGACGGCCGCACTGTTCAGAACCCAGGCGTTCGCGGGTTCGGCCTCCACGGCTTTGAGGGCCGCCCAGCAGAAGGGGTAGACGTTGTTTTCGAGATAGGCGGCCCACATGAAGACGTACCGGGCTTCGGCCGGGTCGGCAACACCGTCGGCATTTTTGTAGTCGGCGATGTACTGCTCCACCTGTGCATACCAGGACGTCCCTCCCTTGGTCACCATATTGCTTATGAAAGGGGTGAGAAGGTTGTTCAACGCGGTGGTGTCAAGCAGGGGCTGGCCCGTGAAAATACCGTTATCGGAAAGGGTGAAGTTCGTATACCAGAAGTTGAAGTCGGCAAGGCTCCCGGTCGGACTTGCTAATACGTAGAGCGAATAGGTGCCCTGAGGGAAACCCTCGACGGACATATTCTGGACCAGGGTACTGGTAACCGGTCCGGTCGTGTTGGCTGCCATGGGGACGATACCCGACGAGACCGGATGAAATTGTCCGTCCGTGCCAAGGAGATAGATTTCAGAACCCGTACCGTAGGAATAACCGAAATAGACATCGACCGCGGACGCATAGGAGGGAAGCGAGATCGCCAGGGTGAGGGAGTTTCCCCCGCTTGAAACCTGGCCCACTCCCACGGGTTTCGCTTTCGAGGCGTCGTTGTCGACAACGGGCGTTGATGCCGCGGTATAGGAATACGAATTTTTCCCCGACGGGACCGGGGCCGCCTGGCTCGACGATCCCGAGGACTCAGCCTTCTCCGCCTGGGCGGCGGTGCAGACCATAATCCGGGAGGGGTCCACGTACTCGTCCCAACTTGAGTTGTAGCCGACGTAATGGATCTTCCAATTGTTCGTCCCGGCTTCCAATACCTTGGCGTAATACCAGTCCATACGCCATTTGACCCACACGGGGTCGTCCACCTTCGGAAGCGGGAAGATCCGGCAGGGTTTTACCCACTCGTCCCAGCTCGAGTCGTAGCCCTCGTAGTGGATCTGGTACTGGCCGGAACTCTCCGCCATTACGGTTGCGGTGTAGTAACCGAGTTTCCACTCGACCCATTCCTTGCCGCCCACGGTGGGGGTGTAGCGGGGGTTCACCGTGTCCGGAGTTACCCACTCGTCCCAGGCCGAACCCCATTCGGGGTAATGGACTTTCACCCGGTCGGACTCAACTTCGGTCACCTGGGCTTCGTACCAGCGCCAGTCCACCGACCACTGGACGCACACCTCGTCGCCCACGGAATAGGTCGGTACGGCGGCGTACGCCGCCGCCGTGGGTCCGCTAACGACGACGGTGAAAAGCACTGCGAGCGCGGCGTTCGGCACTCGCGCGGCTGTTTTGCCTTGTCGGATCAAACTGAAAAGCGAACGAAGACGTGCCATGGATTCCTCCCGAAGATGAAACCGGTTGGTGAGTGCTTCCTGTAGCCAGTGTAGCCCCCCCGTCCCCTGGCGTCAACCGCGGGAGGGGGTGTACGGAAATCGAAAAATGCCGTACAATCGAAAATGGCTCGATTGTTTCGATGCCCCGCGGTTGTCAACGCCTTCATGATAACGGCGTTGTGCGCTATTCTATTGCCGGAGAATTCGATGGGTTTTCTTGAGCAGCAATTCGTGTACTTCCCGGATACGGTGCTTACGGCCTCCCCCGAGGACAGCGGTCTGTCGTACGAAGACGTGTTGTTTCAGGCGGAGGACGGCGTAAAGCTTCACGGCTGGTACATTCCGGGCCGGGAAGAAATGCCCGCCGTTCTCTTCTGTCACGGAAACGCCGGCAATATCTCCGGCCGCGTCGCACTCCTCCGGGTCCTGCACGACCTCGGGCTCACGGTGTTCATCTTCGATTACCGGGGCTACGGTAAAAGTTCCGGCCGACCCAGTGAGGAGGGGACCTACGCGGACGCCCGGGGTGCTCTTGCATGGCTCGGGGAGAGAGGTTGGGGGCCGGAGCGCATCGTCTATTTCGGCCGCTCGCTCGGCTCCGGGGCGGCCGTTCAGCTCGCCCTCGAAACACCCCCGGCGGCTCTGGTGCTTGAGGCGCCGTTTACGTCGCTTCAGGATATGGGGCGAATCCACTACCCGGTCCTCTACGCCCTTGTGGGGTTTCTTCTGTCCGCCCGTTACGACAACCTGGGAAAGATCCCGCGTGTTTCCGTACCTCTCCTTATTATCCAGGGCGATGCGGACAGGATAGTTCCGGAATCTTTGGCCCGGCGGCTTTTTGCGGCGGCCAACGAACCGAAGGAGTTCCGGCTGATCCCGGGCGCCGGGCACAGCGACGCCTATGTGGTCGATCCGACCGGGTATAACGAAGCCTGGCAGGGGATACTTTCGAAGATTATGAGAAAATAAATTTATTAGGCCAAAAGAATTGGAGCCGGAAATGCCTGAATGCGATGTTGAAGAGAGAGCAAAAAGGCACTTTGTGTCGACGAAAAATGATATAGCGAAACGGGCTGATGCACGCCGTAGAAAAGCTGCAAATATTATTGGTATTTTAGAGCCATTTATTCTTAAGAAGAGGAAAATTGAAACAGCTCTTTCGGTTGGCTCCAGCTATTGCCTTATTGAGGAGGAAATTCACAAAGCGTTATTTCCCCACGCCAAGTTTATTTGTACTGATTTGGATAAAGATGCATTGGAATACTTTCAGCAGCCAAAACTTACAAAAATAATAAAATCTGCTACTGATTTGGATTTTCCAGATGAGTCGTTCGATTTTGTGATGGCCCATCAAGTACTAGAGCATATCAACAGCTACCACGAAATCCTTCAGTCTTTCAGAAGAATATGCAAGCCGGGCGGTATTATTTACATTAATGTTCCCAATCCGTTTTCACCTATGATTGGGAAGCTGCCAACAGGGGAATGGCCAAAACCGTTCTTTCAATCGTTAGTGAAGCATAATGTTAAGAAATTTAGAAAAGATTTTATGGAAAACACGGAAAAATACCATTCCGGTTTCTCCAGTGCGTACTTGCGAAGCGTGATGAATGTGACTTTTCAAAAGTGTTCCCCAGGTCTTTTTCATAAGTATTCCCCAGGGT
>CAYYSS010000183.1:0-6012 GCA_964474325.1 uncultured Nitrospirota bacterium | reverse complement strand
GCTACAATCCGGACAAGGAAAAGGGGCTTTTTACCGTCGGGGCACTCGCCCATCGGGTAAAGGAGATTCTCCCTGTCAAGGCCCTCATGGACGAACTTCGGGGTCGGGTACTCGTCGGCGAAACCGAAAACTGAGAACCCGATTCGTCCGTTTCGACCCTCCATTCGTTTACTCTTTTCCGGCGACCCCACGCACTACGAAGCGGCCTGCAGGATGTGTTAGTATACCCGGATATAACGACCCCAACAGAGAGGAAAATATATGGTCTTTAACGATATCCGTATGGCGCTCACGTTCGATGACGTTCTCCTGGAACCCGCAAAGAGCAGTATCCTTCCGTCGGAGGTCGACGTGAGTACCTGGCTTACCCGGGAGATTCGGATCAATGTCCCCCTGGTGAGTGCGGCTATGGATACGGTGACCGAGAGCGATATGGCGATCGCCATTGCTCGGGAAGGCGGGATCGGATTCGTTCATCGGGCCATGCCGATCGAGCGCCAGGCCAAGGAGATCGACAGGGTTAAGAAGTCCGAAAGCGGGATGATACTCGACCCGGTGACCGTAGGGCCGGAGGACCGGCTGTCGAAGGCCATGGATCTGATGCGGACGTATAAGATCTCCGGTGTGCCGGTCACCACCCGGGGGCGTCTCGTGGGAATCCTGACGAACCGCGATCTTCGTTTTGAAAACGATCCTTCGCTGAAGGTCAAGGAGGCCATGACGTCCCGGGGGCTCAAGACCGCACGGGCGGGCATTACCCTCGATGAGGCCGAACGGATACTCCATAAATACCGCATCGAGAAACTCCCCATCGTGGACAACAAGAAAAACCTGAAAGGTCTGATCACCATCAAGGATATCGAAAAGCGCAAAAAGTATCCCAACGCGTGCAAGGACGAACACGGGCGTCTGCGGGTGGGTGCGGCCGTGGGGGTGGCCGCGGATACCATGGACCGGGTGGCGGCTCTGGTTGCGGCCCAGGTTGATGTGATCTGCGTCGATACGGCCCATGGACATTCCACCGCTGTTTTGCGCACGGTCCGGGGGATCAAGAAACGCTTTCCCGAGCTCCAGGTTGTGGCGGGCAATGTGGCCACGGAAGCGGGCGCCCGGGACCTCATCAGTGCCGGCGCCGATGCGGTAAAGGTCGGCGTGGGACCCGGGTCGATCTGCACGACGAGAATCGTTGCCGGCGCCGGGGTGCCGCAGATTACCGCGATCATGGATTGCGTACGGGCGGGCAGGGAAGCAGGCGTCCCGATTATCGCCGACGGGGGCATCAAGTATTCCGGCGAGGTCGCCAAGGCCATTGCCGCGGGCGCCCATTCGGTCATGGTGGGAAGCCTCCTTGCGGGTACGGACGAAAGCCCCGGCGAGACGATCCTTTACCAGGGGCGAAGTTATAAGACATACCGGGGGATGGGTTCTCTGGGGGCCATGCAGTCGGGGAGTAAGGACCGTTACGGGCAGGAAGGCGTCGAGGCCGGGAAACTTGTTCCCGAAGGTATCGAAGGCCGGGTTCCCCATAAAGGGCCGGTTTCCACCAACGTACACCAGTTGATCGGCGGGCTCCGATCGGGTATGGGCTACTGCGGCGCTACGACTATTGACCAGTTGCGGTCCGAAGCCCGGTTTATCCGGATAACGCCGTCGGGGCTTCGGGAGAGCCACGTACACGACGTTACCATCACCAAAGAAGCTCCCAATTACAAACAATGGTAGCGCCCGCATCGCCCTCCGGGGCGGACGACCGGATCCTGGTCCTCGATTTCGGTTCCCAGTACACCCAGCTCATCGCCCGAAGGATTCGCGAAGGCAGGGTGTATTCGGAGATCATGCCGTTTAACGTCCCGCTCGATAAGATCAAGGAATTCAACCCGCGGGGTATCGTGCTTTCCGGCGGGCCCTCCAGCGTGTACGACGAGGGTTCGCCCCTTCCGGATCCGGAGATGTTCGCCCTGGGGGTGCCGGTCCTGGGGATCTGTTACGGTATGCAGGTCATGGCGCATCTGCTCGGCGGCGTGGTCGCCCGTTCCGCACAGCGTGAATACGGCCGTTCGGAATTGCGCATCGATTCCGCCGAGGACCTCCTGTCGGGGGTGACCGAAGGCTCGGTTGCATGGATGAGCCACGGCGACCGCCTGGAGCGGTTCCCGGAAGGTTTCACGGTTATCGCCCATACGGACAACTCGCCGATTGCGGCCATGGCGGATACCGCCCGACGATTCTACGCCCTGCAGTTTCACCCGGAGGTCGTCCATACGGAGGACGGTGTTCAGGTACTCAGGAATTTTGTCCATAAGATCTGCGGGTGCGGAATGACCTGGGAGATGGCGTCGTTTATCGAGCGTTCCGTTCAGGAGATACAGGAGCGGGTACGGGGGAAAAAGGCCGTGTGTGCCCTGAGCGGCGGTGTGGATTCCTCTGTGGCGGGGGTCCTGGTGCACAGGGCCATGGGTGACGACCTCACGTGTATCTTTGTAGACAACGGACTCCTCAGGAAAAACGAGGCGACGCGGGTTGTGGATATGTTCGAACGGCATTTCCACATGCGCGTCATCCATGTGGATGCCCGAAAGCGTTTCCTCGATGCCCTCGGCGGGGTGACGGACCCCGAGGAGAAGCGGAAGATCATCGGCAGGGAGTTCATCGCGGTCTTTGAAGAGGAGGCGGAGAAGATTGAAGGGGCCGATTTCCTGGTGCAGGGCACGCTCTACCCCGATGTGATCGAAAGCGTTTCGTTCAAAGGCCCCTCGGCGGTGATCAAGTCCCACCACAACGTGGGAGGACTGCCGGAGGTCATGAAACTCGAGCTGATCGAACCCTTGCGGGAACTGTTCAAGGACGAGGTGCGGGTTCTCGGCGAGGAACTGGGACTTACGGAAGAAATCTGCTGGCGCCATCCTTTTCCCGGCCCGGGACTTGCCATCCGTTGTCTCGGAGAGGTGACCGAACAGCGTCTTGAGGTACTCCGGGAGGCGGATCACATTGTGATCCATGAAATAAAACGGGCCGGGCTCTACCGGGAGATATGGCAGGCCTTTGCCGTACTTCTGCCGGTAAAGGCGGTTGGTGTCATGGGCGACGAGCGTACCTACGAATCGGTGATCGCCGTCCGGGCGGTGAAAAGCGTCGACGGCATGACCGCCGACTGGGCGGACCTTCCCCACGAGGTTTTGGGACGGATCTCCAACCGAATCATCAACGAAGTTCGCGGTGTAAACCGCGTGGTGTTCGACGTCACCAGTAAGCCGCCCGGCACCATCGAGTGGGAGTGACCCGCTTCCCCGGCCGCTGGATCTTGTTGGCACAGACCGGAAGTTTCCCTGGCCGTGGCATGAAATACGGGCCCGGCGGCCTCAAAAAAATCCGCAACACGGCATGAAGGGGGCAGGCGATAGGCGAGAGGCAACGGGCGATAGGGGGGCGGGAAGGTTCCAGGTTCGAGGTTTGAGACACAGCCAACCGCCTGCCGCGGCGTAGCCTTCGGCGAAGACGGGTGCGTATTTTTTTGATCCCGCCGGCCCCTTCTCCAAGAATCTCTTGCAACGTTAAGGTTTCCATGAAAGAACGGCTCCAGAAAGTACTCGCCCATCTCGGCTTAGGTTCCCGTCGTGAGATAGAAGAATGGATCCGGCAGGGCCGGGTCCAGGTCAACGGCCGCACCGTTGCCCTTGGTGAAAAGGCCGATCCCGCCCGGGACCATATACGGGTCGATGGGCTCCTGGTGAGCCGAAAGGCCGAACCCCACGTCTATTACGCCCTGAACAAACCCCGGGGAGTGGTTACCACCCTGAGCGATCCGGAAGGCCGGAAGACGGTCAAGGATTTCCTGCAGGGCGTGAAATTCCGTGTCTATCCCGTGGGGCGCCTTGATTATGACTCGGAAGGCCTGCTTCTTCTCACCAACGACGGGGATCTTGCCCAGGGTCTTACCCACCCGGCTCATCACGTACCCCGGGTCTACCACGTAAAGGTACAGGGGATCGTCAGTGCCGAGAAACAGCGTCGATTCAGGGAGGGTATCAAGATCGAGGGACAGGTGACCGCCCCGGCGGGGATCGTTCCGCTCAGGAAAACCGAGCAGTCGGGCTGGTACGAAGTGACCCTGCGGGAGGGCCGGCGCCGGCAGATACGGAAGATGTTCGAACGGCTCGGTCACCGGGTACAGCGGCTTCGCCGTGTGGGGATCGGGCCGCTGGCCCTTCGGGGGCTTAAACCGGGGCAGTACCGGCCGTTGACTCCCGATGAGGCTCTGCGCCTCAAAGAGGCCGCCGGGCGATCGACACCCGGCGGCCCCGGCAAGAAAAGAAGACGCGGATAGTCTTTCTCGGCTACCGCGTTACCTGGTACGTGCCGCTGCAACCGTAACGGTCACCCCATGTGCCGTTTCCCGTATTGCCGGAAAACGTGCCGGAGAAGGTACCGACCTGGATAAGGTCGGCGCCGTATTCCTCCCAGAGGAGACCGTTTTGCACGACCCCGGCCGGCGAAACGGTACCCGAGACCGCATACCCGTCCTCGTCGCTTATTCCCCAGCCCGAGATCACTCCTCCGGCGATGTCGAAGTGGGCGTTTCCGTAAGTTCCGCAGAGGGCCTGCCCCGTATCAATGGTCGCGGGTCCGTCCCACTGCCCGTCAAAGGCGCCTTGGCCGCTTGCCGCCGCCGAGTAGACGAAGGGGGCGTCCGCTGTGGCGCCCACGATATTAAGAGTCCCGGGGTCGGTGAACGCTGCGAGAAACGAGTAGTTTCCGCTTGCGCTGATGGGTGGCAGGTTTGTCGGCAGGACCACCTGCTGGAGTGCGAGGGGCGGAACGTAGAAGCCCGAGGTAAGCGAAAGTTCCGGAAGAGCCGTCGGGCTTGCCGTATAGGCCGGCCAGAAGGATATCCCACCGGCCGGGTCCAGAAGCGCGATGTAGAGATCCACTGTACGTGCGGGTCCGGCGTTGCCGATCGTGATGTGGAGGGTCAGGGTGTCTCCCGGACCGTAGGCGGTCTCATCGGTCCAGATATCAAGCCAGGGAAGCCCGCCGGAGGTCTGTCCCAGACCGGAGGAGGCCCCGGCCACGAGGGTCCCCACGAGGTTGATCCCGATGTTTGCCGTGTAGGCGTAGCCCATATACGAATCGGCGTAATCGACGTTGAGAGAAAATGCCAGTTTCCCGTTATTGTAGGTTGCCGGGATCGGGATTCCTGAGACGGGTACGTTCCAGACCGTTCCCGCGAAATCCAGGGTGACCGTGATGTTTTCGGGCGATATGACCGCTGTGTTCTGGTCCCAGAAGAACAACCCGCGGACGTCGTTGCTCGACAAAGTAACGGTAACCGGGAAGGTCAGGCCAAGTTGCCCCACCGTGGCGGTGGACGTGGCCGAGATCTGGTCAAGGGCCCCCGTAAAGGCCCCGCTTGCGGTATCCAGGGTATGAATCTCCAGGTCCCCGCTGACCGCCGTGGGATTGGGCGTGAGGCTCGCCTGGACCGTGCCGCGCAAGCGGGTTTCCAGACGAACCTGGGCGCTTATCGTACTCCCTGTCAGGTCAAACTCCGCCGGGGCCGTAAACGGTACCGCGGAGAAACCCGTCGCGGGTAAAAGCGCAAGCGCCGCCGCAATAACCATCGCCTTCCATACGTTTGTGGCATACATGATCTATCCTACCTCCTTGCATAATCTGCCCACACTCAACGCGGAGTACTTGTTGCCCTTCTTCTCGGCACGGTGGGGAAAAACATAATCGTATCGATAACCCGGAAATGTTATCGGGCCGGAATCCGTCGGCCGGTTGACACTTCCCCCCCCCCTTGGCAGATTTGATACATGTCCCAAGGCGGCCTTGGAGCCGCAACCAAAGGGTCGGCACGTATGCCGACGCGAAAACGTCTCTGCAAACTGCAAAGTCGGATCGACCCTTCGTCGAGAAGACCCGACTCGGGAAGGTGCGGACAAAGAAACTATTGTTGCAAAAGATTTGTCGCGAGAGGGGCCGGTGGGATCAAAAAAATACGCACGGCTA
>CAYYSS010000182.1:0-6035 GCA_964474325.1 uncultured Nitrospirota bacterium | reverse complement strand
TTGCGATCCTCTATATCTTCAATAACCTGGAAGTGCCCGTAAGCTGGTTTAAATCCTACTCGCTCTATGCGGGGGCCAATGACGCCAACGTGGAGTGGTGGTACGGACATAACGCCGTTGGATTTGTGTTCACCGTACCTATCGTGGCGTTTTTCTATTACTTCATGCCGAAGGCCACGAACCTGCCGATCTACAGCCACCGGCTTTCGATCATTTCCTTCTGGTCACTTGTTTTTGCCTATCTCTGGACCGGAGCCCACCATCTCGTTTACACCCCGGTACCCGACTGGATCCAGACCATGGCCATTGCCATCAGCATTTTTCTCATCATCCCCTCCTGGGGGACCGTGGTAAACGGCTACTACACCATGAACGGCAACTGGGAAATGATGCGCACGAATTATCTCGTAAAGTTTTTTATCTGGGGCATTACGTTTTACGGTCTCCAGGTGATCCAGGGCCCCACCCAGGCCATCCGGGCCATCAGCCAGTTCGTTCACTATACGGACTACATCCCCGGCCACGTCCACATGGGCACCATGGGCTGGGTGACCATGACCCTTTCGGCCTCCCTCTATTACGCGTTTCAGAAGATGTACAACCGGGAGGTCTACAGCATCAAACTTGCCAACGCCCACTTCTGGCTGGTACTGATCGGCCAGCTTATCTTCTCGATCACCATGTGGATCACGGGGATACAGCAGGGAGCCATGTGGAAGGCGACGAACGACGACGGCTCCCTTACGTACACCTTCGTCGAAACCCTGGTCCATAATTACCCTTACTGGCAGCTCCGGGCCCTGGGCGGGGTTATCTTCTTCGTCGGCATCGGTATATTCGTCTACAACTTGTTAATGACGGCGCGGACCGCACCGTCGGCACGGGAGGCGTGAGATGAGCATCTACGGAAAACCCATCGCCTTCGCCCTCATGGCCGTCGTCGTCGTGTCGATCGGCACGGTAATTTCCACGTTTCTCCCCATGGCGCTTCAGGGGCTCATGACGCCTGAAGAAGACTGGGTAAAGCCCTATACCGCCCTCGAGCTGGAAGGCAGGGATATATACATCCGCGAGGGCTGCAATAACTGCCACACCCAGACCGTGCGCCCGCTCCTGTCCGAGACCAGCCGCTACGGTGAGTATTCGCGACTCGCCGAGGGTGTTTACGACCGTCCGTTTCTCTGGGGGTCGAAGCGAACGGGTCCGGACCTGGCACGAATCGGCGGAAAATATCCGGATTCCTGGCACGTGAAGCATATGAACAACCCCCGGGAGATGTTTCCTGAATCGAACATGCCCCCCTACCCCTGGCTCGGGAAGACTCCGCTCGACACGAGTCTGACGGTTAAGAAGATGCAGACCCTCGGCTTTCCTTACACCGACGAAGAGATCGCGGGGCTTGACGGAAAAACGGAACTGGACGCCATGATCGCCTACCTCCAGAAACTGGGCAAGGACATCAAAACGCACATGGCGGCCTCGGCGTCACCCGGTCCCGAAACGGAAGTGACGGAGACTCTCGAAAATCCCTTTGCCGGAGACCGGGAGGCCGCCCGGGCCGGCGAGGAGCTTTACAGTAAAAATTGCGAATCCTGCCACGGCGCCGGGGCCGAAGGGGGAATCTGCCCGAATCTCGTGGACGCCGAATGGAAGTACGGTTCCGAGCCCGCGACGATTTTTACATCCATCGCCAAAGGGCGCCCGGGGGGGATGCCGCCCTGGGAGACCAACCTTGGTGCGGAAAATATCTGGCGCGTCGTCACGTACCTTCAGCACGCGGCCAAGTAGGGGGCACGGATATGGAATGGAATCGGCTGGTTTTTCTCGGTTTCAACATTCTTATGGCCGTCGCCCTTCTGGGTGTCATTGTTTACGTATACCGGCCGTCGCGGAAACATGAGATGGAAGAACCCAAGTATCGTATACTGGATGAAGATTAGCCGGCTTTCCGGGTGATGTAATCCGGGGGGGGGAGGTACTGCCGGATGCCGATAATTAAGCACTGGATCGAAGGAGGTCCTTATGCATAAGCAATTCGACGACGTCCCCGAAGACGGCCACAGCGGGATCCCCAAGGGCTGGCTGTTAACGTACTTCGGCGTCATTATCTGGGGGATCTGGTATATCTGGGCCTTTACCCCGGAGCTGGCCGGGTGGTCTCAGCAGGCAAGTTACGAACAGGCGGCGGAAACGGTCAAAAAGGAAGAAAAGCCGGTTCTTTACGAGAACCCTTACGAAAAGGATCCGAAAGCGATTGAAGTGGGCCGCGGGCTCTTCGCGGACAACTGCGCGGTCTGTCACGGTGAAGATCTCAAGGGCGGCGTGGGTCCGGATCTGACGGCACATTTGAATTACGGCGAGACAGACAAGGACAAATACATTTCCATATTCGAGGGCCGCCCGGGCGGCATGCCCGGTTTCGGAGACCAGCTCGGTCGAGACAGGATATGGAAGGTACTCGCCTACGTGGATTCCGTCCGGGAGTACGGCAAGGAGCCCTGATCACGGGCGGTTACAGAAACGCAACGCCGGGGGGTGGGCCCGTCTCACCCCCCTTTTCGTTTCCCTGTACGGGGTGCCCGGGGGGCGCGGGATACGGCCCCGTGCGTTTGGAGTCTCTCCGCCGGCTCCCTGCCCGGATGACGGCCCGACCGCATGAATGACGGACATCCATCCCGGTTCCAGCCCTGGCGGCGGTTGGCCTTTTTCCTCCAGGCCTCCGTCATCATCGGTCTTCCGTTCGTCCGGGTCGGCGGCGAGAGCGCGTTTCGTTTCGACGTCCCGACCCTGCTTCTCCATTTCTTCGGCCATACCCTGTGGATGCAGGAGTTTTTTCTTTTCCTCCTGGTTACCCTCTGGTTCACGTTCGTTATCGTCCTTGCCACAACCGTGCTCGGGCGTCTCTGGTGCGGGTGGCTCTGCCCCCAGAGTGCATTGCTTGAACTGGTCGACTGGGTGGGGGACGTCATTCGCCTCGGACCGGCGGGCCGGCATCGCCTCAGGCACCCCTTTATCGTGGTTCTTTCCGGGCTGGTGTCGGCTACACTGGTCTGGTACTTCGTTGAACCCGGGGATTTCTTTCGGACCCTCCGGGCACCGTTTTTTTCCGGTACGAAATCGAAAGTCGTCTGGGGCTTCTTTCTCTCGCAATGGGTCGTTATATACGCCGAGATTGCGCTTCTCGGCAGACGTTTCTGCGCCACGATCTGCCCGTACGGAAAACTCCAGGGCGCCCTCTTCGACGCGGATACCCTCGTGATCGAGTACGACCGGACCCGGAACGACGATTGCCGCACCTGCGACATATGCGTCCGCGTCTGCCCTACGGGCATCGACATCAAGGATGGTCTCCGAGTGGAATGCATCGCCTGCGCCCGCTGTATCGACGCCTGCGGGTCCATGACCGCGCCCCGCGGTATCCCCTCCCTGGTGAGCTATCGCTGGGGGGGATGGAGGAGGCTCGTCCGGCCACAGGTCCTCGCCGTTGCGCTCGCGATTTCGCTTCTTTCCGGCGGAATCCTCTGGTGGATCAGCGCCCGCAGACCGGTGTCGGTTACCATCTCCCGCCCCCCGGGAGCGCTCTTCCGAAAAACGCCCGGCGGAACCATCCTGAATCGTTACCGGGTTCACCTCCAGAACAAAGAGGCCGAGCCGGTCAGGGTGTCCATGATCGTAGAACCCGACCGGGCGTTTCACATCCTCGGCCCCAGGGAGGTACTCCTTGCGGGTGAAAGCGACCGGGTAGTGTCCGTGGTGATAGCGCCCCGGGGAGAGCTCCCGGGGAGTACGAACACGATCGCGCTCGTCGTTGAAATCGTCGAGACGGGGGAACGCTTTCGACTGCCGACCGTTTTTTACGGACCGGCGTCCGGCGCGGCTGCCCCGGGGCAAGGCAATGAGTAGACCCCCGGGACAGCAAGAAAAAATTCTATTATCCTTAACGTTGCAAAAGATTCTTGGAGAAGGGAGCGGTGGAATCAAAAAAATACGCACGGCTACTATTGGGAGTTCTATGTTCGATGTTCTATGTTCGACGTTCAAACCCAAAACCTTGAACCCGGAACCCCGAACCTTGTTTTATGCCGCGAAGCGGATTTTTTAAGGCCGTTGGTCCCGGATTCCATGCCACTGAAAGGTAGACAAGACGTCTGCACACACTGTCTCCTCCCCGTGACTCCGGGTAATGCCGTCGTGGCCCGTATCGACGAAGAAGATCTTGTATTCTGTTGCGGGGGGTGCAAGGCCGTTTACGGCCTTATTCACGGCGAGGGCCTGGACGAGTTCTATAAACGGCGCACGGGCTGGAGCCCCGGTCCGCCGGAATCCGAATCCTTCTCCCCCTCTCTTTTCGACCGGGAAGTACCCGACGGCCCGGGGATCAGGGAATCCGACCTTACCATCGGCGGCATACGATGCGCATCCTGCGTCTGGCTCACCGAACGGGTCCTGGAGCGGACGCCGGGCGTGATCTCCGCCCGGGTCAACTACGCAACCCACCGGGCCCGGGTTCGCTGGGACGCCGATGTCACCACCCTTGGCGCCCTGGCGGAACGTATCCACCGCGCCGGGTATCGGCCCTACCCCTACCGTCCGGGAAGCGACGATCTGGTGAGGGCCGAGGAGGCCCGGGACCTGCTGGTCAGGTTCGGCACCGCCGCGTTCTTTTCCATGCAGTTGATGCTCTACTCGGCGGCCCTCTATGCCGGATACTTCCGGGGCATGGATCCTGCTTTTCAACGGTTTCTCACGTGGATCGCCGCCGCGCTGGCGACCCCGGTGGTGTTGTACTCGGCGCGGCCGTTTTTTTCGGCCGCCCTGCGAGGGCTTCGGGCGGGCACGTTCAACATGGACCTGCTGGTGGCACTCGGTGTCGCCTCTTCCTACGGCGTGAGTATCGTCTCGACCGTTCGCGGCGGCGAGGTCTATTACGACACGGCCGCAATGGTTACAACGCTTATACTCCTCGGCCGGTATCTGGAAAGCAGGGCACGGGCCGGCGCGGCCGACGCGGTAGCCCGCATCCTCTCGCTGATACCCGCAACCGCAAAGCGGCGTCGACCTGATGGAGAGATAGAGGAGATCGCCGTCGAAGACCTGAGCGCGGGAGACATCGTCGTGATCAGACCGGGCAGCCGTATCCCCGTCGACGGCAGAGTCTGCTCCGGCAACTCGGAGGTGGACGAGTCCGCGCTCACGGGAGAATCCCTCCCCGTGGTAAAGACCGTGGAATCCATCGTCTACGGCGGGACACTCAACCGCTACGGGGCTATGGACATCCGGGTAACGGGTACCGGAAGCAATACCCTGCTTTCCCGGATCGTCAAAACGGTGGAGGACGCCCAGGCGCGCCGGGCGCCGATTCAAACCACGGCCGACCGCGTGGTCGGTATTTTCGTCCCCCTGGTCCTGGCTGTAGCCGGCGCCGTTCTGGCGGTTTCCTGGTACCGGGGCCTGGGCCCGGCGGGCTGGGTCCATGCCGTTTCGGTCCTCGTCGTCGCCTGCCCCTGTGCCCTGGGGCTTGCGACTCCCCTTGCCGTCCTCGTGGCAACCACCCGGGCGTCACGGCGGGGCGTCCTGATTAAAGGAGGGGATGTTCTCGAACGCATAGCGGCCGTAGACACCATTGTATTCGACAAAACCGGCACCCTCACCGTCGGCCGGATCGCCCTGGACGGTATCCATCCCACGGCCGACGTCACCGGGGAAGATATCCTGAAGACAGCCGCTTCCCTGGAGGAACGATCGGAACACGCCTTTGCAGAGGCCCTCCGGGCAGCCTGGTCGGGTGAACGCCACGATGTAAGCGGGTTCGAGGCCCTCCCCGGTCAGGGCGTACGGGGCAGAATCGGCGGGAAGGATTACGTGATCGGTTCGGAACGCCTGGTAGAAGACCGTCTCACGGCGGATATCAGGCGTACTGTCTTAGAGAAGGCTTCCGGCGGAAAGACGGCCGTTTACCTTGCCGACGACCGGCGGATTCTCGGTATCCTCACATTTTCCGACACCATCCGGGACGACGCCCCCGCGGTGGCAGC